>CALTNV010000040.1 GCA_943845485.1 uncultured Flavobacteriales bacterium
AATAGGCAAACATTACGAAATTCGCCAACGCTTTTAAATATTGCGTATGCTAATTTGTTATTTGCCTATTAAACACCCCTCTACTTTTATCTAAATTATCTGTAAATGAAGCATTTTCTATGTGGCAAGATGCACAAGATATTGTCGAATCAACTGATAACCTAGTATCATGAAATAATTTTTCTCCTAAACCAACTCTGCTTTTAGTTAATTGATTATTTAAAGGAATATTAGGATATGGAGCCCAACCGGGAATATCAAGAACATACGAATCATCGTATGTATTAATATCCGTATTTATTTTACAAGATGATAATATAATGGTAATGACAATAAATAATAAGTGAACATTATTTTGCTTCAATAGTAAAAGAATTAATAAAATTATCTGAAAACTTTTCTGCTACCTCTTGAGAATTAACTAAGCCATGATATTGATTATATGTACTTAAATCAAATACTCCATTTTCATTATTATCAAGAATATTTAAGATATCTAATTTAAATTCAAGTTCAGAAAAAGCTGAACTATTTAACTTTTTCTTATCGTACCTGTAAAACATATCAGGACCTGTATGAATAGAGACTAAATCATTTAAATTATTAGAATTATCATTTGAAAATTTACCATCAAATAAAACGAATCTATAACCTTGAGCCCATGACCAATACATTTCAGATGATGTTATTGGACTCAAAGGGTGACCATATGGATAATCCATAACATTAAAATCAGGATTATCAGTACCATTCATTCTTTTAGGAACTCCAACACCATAAGAAATAGAATCAAAAAGTAAATCAGATTTATAACTTAACTCAACTCTTTTAGTGTTTTCAAAGAAGTTGTAATTAAACAACAAAATGGAATCAAGTAGAACAGAATCGTTTCCACTATGAAGATACACATCAGAAAGATAAAAGTTAAAATCAGATAAGTACACTCGATATTGATTATTATAATCAATAGTATCTCCTAAATAAAAATTATCAATCCCATTTTTTAAAACTAAATCTAAAAAAATAGTTCTAGAAGATTCATCTTCATAGTAAGGTTTCTTTTCCTTCACACAAGAGAAAAGAAAAGAAACCGATAATAATATGTAAATAAAATATTTTTTCATAAACATTTTTAATGTTGATGAGAATCAAGTTCTTCAGTAATCATTGAAGACATATTAGTTGATATCTTTTCAACTAAAGGATGCATAGGCATTTTTACAGATAAATTGTTAGCTACATCAATATCCATAAAAAACATTTTATAGTCAATAGTTAAATGAAAATAATAATTAGAATTAGCTTCTAAAACAGGATGAGTCATCTCAAAAACAACTTCTTTAAAAGCATTATTTCCACCTATATGATAAACAAAAGCTTCATCGTTATTATCAAAAAAACCGTCATTATTTGAATCAATCACCCCTTCAACAGCCATAAATATATAACCCGCGTTCCAAGTCCAATGCATTGAGGGTAATTTAACCCCTAAAGGATGTTCTGTAGGATAAGATGTAAAATCCATTTCAGATAAACTATTTGTTTCAGCATCTAAACCAGTAGACAATTTTAAACGATGATATTTTTCTGGTAATAAAGCAGGCGTTAACTCTCCAAGATAAAGTTCCGTTTGTGGATTTGACTGACTGATGAACTGAATATTATTATCAAAAACAGAATCAGGTGTACTTCCATTCATAGAAGTTGTTAAAGAAAGTCCGGAAATATATAAATCAGCTCTAGTAATTTTTACTAAAGAACCATTTGGCAACATAAAAGGTTTATCCAACATCATCATTTCATCTCCAAACATATAGTCCATTTCTAAATAAACACTTGCTGTTGTTTTAGGCACTGATGACTTTGGCTCATCTTTATCATCTTTTCTACAAGATGATAAAGAGAATAAAGAGAATAACGTTATAAATAAAATATTTTTCATAATTGTGATTTTTAAAAGTTATACTGCAAATTTAAATTAAACCTGTTATTTACTGGTACTTGGAAATCTCCATGTTTTTGAGAAATAACTTGTTCCCAAGATCCTCCAATAGAAAATTTCTGACAAATTACCTTTCCTCCAAAGGAGGAGAAAAGAACTTTACTTGATGTATTATCAATTTTTATACCATTTTCAAAATCATCTTTAGCATCTTCAAAAAAGACTCCTACTGATGGTAAAATAGATAAATCACTATTAAATTTAAAGAAATAAAAGAAATTTGAAGCAACATTAAAACTATTACCAAATTTAAAGTTAACCTTATTAGAAGTATTAATTTTATAACTTGGAGACAATTGAATTCCGATATTTTTAAACCTGAAAACATACTGAGCTATCAATATCATATCCCAACTTCCACTTCCAAGTTGTAAATCCGTATCATAAATATTTCCAAACTCATCTAACTTATCGTACTCTCCTAATGGAGCTTTAAAACCTAAACCTAAAGACAACTCTTGTTTTATATCAGATGTATCATAAATTGTAGACTTTAAAACATCATAATTAAAAATTACAATAGGATCAGAAACCCCAACCACATCAATATCAGTAAATTTATTAACACTTTGATAATTATTAGATATGGGTAAACTAAAAAACAAGCTGAACCTTTGTTTCTGCGACAAATAAAACTTACCTCTAATATCATAAACATTAAACAATTGTTTATAATTATCATTTTCTTTTAGTTCATTACTAGAACCTCCTCCATGTCTTAATCCAAATATTGAATTTGATTTAAAAACTTGATTTTGCACAATACCTTTATGCATTCTACTCCTATAAGAT
>CALTNV010000041.1 GCA_943845485.1 uncultured Flavobacteriales bacterium
TCAAAAAGGAGAATTTTCACAAGCCAAATTAGTAAGAGTTATTAAAGGTAAAATTTTAGACGTTGTTGTTGATGCAAGAAAAGATTCAGAAACTTTTGGAAAAGTTTTTTCAGTAGAATTATCAGGAGATAACAATAAACAATTATTTATTCCTAGAGGTTTTTTGCATGGTTTTTCAGTTTTAGAAGATGACACAATTGTATCTTATAAATGTGATAATTATTATTATCCAGAAGCTGAATATGGAGTAATGTTTAATGATTTAGATTTAAAAATTGATTGGAAAATACCTTCAGAGAAGATTGTTCTATCAGAGAAAGATGAAAAGTTAATGAAATTTAAAAATTTAAAAAAAGTAATTAAAATGCATGTTTAATTACATGAATTTGGGGTCTAAATTATAAGTATAATAATTAGATTGATATTTAATTATGAAAAAAATAAAATTATCTTGTTATAAATACAATAAACAAGTTAATATTTTCTTTTGATATGAGTATTTTTAAGAATAGCATAGTTTATAGTCTAGGGTCGGTTATATTAAAGGGAGCAGGGTTTTTATTAATGCCTTTTTACTTAAGAATTTTTTCTAAAGAAGAATACGGTGTTTTGGATTTAGGTATATCTTTAGCATGGCTTCTTGGTGCCTTGTTTTCAATGGGTATACCTCAGATGATTTTTGTAAATTATGTTCACCTTATCCAAAGAGAAAGAACGAAATTATTGTTAAATTTCACTAAAACATATTTAGTATTGTCAATAATAACGGGTTTAATTTATTCCTTGTTTTCTATGATTCCTGCAATTTCTGAGATGTTTTCTACAGAAATTAAAATTTCTATTTTCTTGTTATCTTTTTTAACTTTTTTTCAACAAGTGTATTTTAATCTTCTAAAAATTAAGAATAAGGTATTTAAATTAACTGTAATACAAACTTTACTTGGTTTGTTAATGATTACGATAAATATAATTTTTGTTTTTTTTTTTAATTATCGTATTATCGTATTGTTTCTTTCTCAAGTTTTTACCCTTACAATCTCTCTCTTTTTATTTTTGGTTTTTTTAAAGAAAGAAGTAAACAGAGAGAAACTTAATATTTTTAAAGCTAATAATTTTTTAGGTTATGTTAAAAAGTATATTTCAGAATCTATAGTTCTCTTAGGGGGGCAAATTTCTTATTTCTTGCAAAACCAACTTGATAAATGGATGGTTTTATTTTTTTTATCAATTTCAAGTGTTGGGGTTTATTCAGTATCTACAAAAATAAGTGCTTTGTTTACGTTGGTTATTGCACTTTCTGTTATTTCTGCTTATACTCCCCAACTTTTAAATAGATATAAGGTAGGCAATGTAAAAGATGTGGAGTCTTATAGTAGAAAAAGGTCTTATATGGTTATAGTAATTGGTTTAATTTTTACATCTCTGTGTTGGCTGTTATTAAAAACTGCTTTTTTAACATTTGTAGGAGAAACTTATGAAGGCGCTTTTGAACCGGCAATGATTTTATTGTTTAGCCAATTTCTGCTTCTGGCTCTTCAAATGAGAGGAGTGTTTTTACTTTACAAGAAAAAGTTTAAAACACAAACTTTAGGATTAACTCTTTCATTAATTGTTAATATATGTTTAAATGTATTGTTAGTGCCAAACTATTCAATAATTGGTGCTGCATTAGCTACTTCTATAGCGTATGTTTTTAGTTTTTTGTTTATTGAGTATCATTGTTTAAAAATTTTAAAAACAGATTATTAATTTTTTTTTGTGAAAATAAAACGACCATTAGTTACTGTCATTTGTCCATTATTTAATAAACAAAATTTTATTGTTCAAACAATAGAATCTGTATTAAATCAAACCTATTTAAATTGGGAATTAATTATTGTTGATGACGGGTCAAGCGACAAATCAATTTCTTTGGTTAAAAAATATTTAGGAGAAAAGATTTGCCTCTACGAAAGAAAAAGTTTTAAAAAATTAAAAAAAGGGGGGTCGATATGCAGAAATATTGGAATAAAAAAGGCTAAGGGGAGTTTTATAATCTTTTTAGACGCAGACGATGTATTAGCTTCAAATTGTTTAGAAAAAAGGCTAGAAGCAGCAACACTAAACGAAAATACTGATGTGCTAATTTTTGGATTTCAAAAATTTAAATTTAATACATCTAATATTATTAAAGACCAGTTTTCATTTATCTATGAAAGGTTTAGATATAAGTTAACTAGAGATAAAAGAGAATTTATGTTAAAAAGATTCTTGTTAACAGATTATTTCTGGCAAACATCTAGTGCACTTTGGAAAAAAGAAACTCTACTCAAAATAGGTGGTTTTACGGAATCATTTTTGCGGTTCCAAGATCCAGAGCTTCATATAAGAGCGATACTTGATGAGTCAATTAATATTAAAGTATTGAAATACGATTTAGCGCCAGATTTTTATTACAGAATTGAAGATAATAGGGAAGAATTAGATGCAGTAGAAAAATATAAAAGATTAGTAAGTCATTTAAAACATTTTATTTTTTTTATACATGAAGTTTTAGATAATTCAAGCAGAATAGATTTGTTAAAATACCTGGGGGCATATCTGCTTTTAGTTGAGGTTGACAAGCCTATTGAAAAAAAAGAAAATAGAGAGTTGATTGAGATTATTTATAGGGATTTCTATAAAGATATAGTTTCAAAGAAATATTTTAACCTTAAACTTAATATCTATCTAAAAATTTTTAAAATACTAAATTTATTAAAGTTAAAATTTTTAAAAAGAGTTTTGTATTGGTTTTTTAAGAAGACTAATTAAAAAAAGTTATTTTAGATTAGAGTTA
>CALTNV010000042.1 GCA_943845485.1 uncultured Flavobacteriales bacterium
ATTACAAATGACAATTTGAGTTGTTAGTTTTGTTATTTAGCAATGGACTTAAGTCCATTGTAAAAGTTCTTGTCAAAGATGTCCCTTTTATCACTTCACAGGAACCCAAGCATCTCCCCATTTGAGCGATAGCGTTAATGGAGAGGATAAAGGCAAAGAGTAACCTTTGAAATAGTAAAGTAACATAGCCATTTGCAATGGCGATAAACAACAATCAAGCTACAGTGTAACAACTTGGCTTGGTTTTGTTGTTTTAAGTAAAAATGTATTAAAGTATAGAAATATATTGTCATTACAAATGACAATTTGCGTTGTTTGTATTTTTGTTTAAAGTACATAATGAATTTACATAATTCTTGTAAAGTATTTAAAGGTATTGCCATTGCAAATGACAATTTTGTTATTAAGTAATTGACTTAAGTACACTTTAAAAGTATTTGTTAAAACATCAATTTATTCATATTCACAGATATACTACTACCAGAATAAACCTCAGGATTAACCTTTTTTTAACGTAGTGAATTTGGTTTTAAGTTAACTAAGACAATGTGTTTGATATGAAAGTGATAAATAGGAATATTTTCTGTTCCTTTCAAATCATCAATAGATAGAATATTAAAGCATTAATTGAGGTCTATACTGCTCTTTAATAAAGTCGTTATAATATTTTTCAAACGAATTTGAATTCTTTAAATCAAACCAAATATCAATAGGTATTTTATTGTAAACAAGAGTTTTGTTATTTAGTTTAATAAACAAGTATCCGTATTCTTCGTTGCAGCTAAAAAATTCAGCAGCTTTTATTTCAGGTGAAGTTGATGTGTTTACAGCATCAACAAAGTTAAACTTTGTATTTTCAATTAAATAAATTGCTTTATTATAATTTTCAAATTTACTTGGTAGTTGGTAACAATCAGTTAACTGAGCATAATTATGATTAACTATTAATACTGCTATTAGTAACGAAAAAAGGTATGGTTTCATCATACTTATACTAAACGTAAATTAGTTTTTTTTGTTACAATAAAAAAAGCTGCCTCTGGCAGCTTTTAATTATAAACTTAAATTTTTTTATTTATTTTTTTGATCTAGAATTTCTTTAATTTTTGCTGCAATTTCATAATCTTCTTTAGCAATTGCATTATTAAGCTCTATTTGTAATTCTTCAATAGATTTTGTTTTTAAGTCTGTTGAAGATTCTTTCACTTCTTCCTCTTTAGTTGAATTTATCTCTTGCTCGTTATTTTCTTCAGCATCAGCCTTATCTTCTTCAGAAAGGGTGATACCAGCAGAAGAAAGTATTTCTTCTGAAGTATATATAGGTGCATTGGTACGAACAGCTAAAGCTACAGCATCAGATGTTCTACTATCTAGCTCAATTGTTTTTCCATTAAGTAAAAAAACAACTTTCGCATAAAAAATTCCTTCAATTAATTTATAGATATATACTTCTGTAAGTCCAGAATCTACTGCATCAATAAAGTTTTTAAATAAATCATGAGTCAAAGGTCTACCAGGCTTCATTTGCTCAAGTTCAATAGCAATAGCTTGTGCCTCATATCCTCCTATAATAATTGGTAATCTTCTTGTTCCCTCTTCTTCTCCAAGTACCAGAGCATAAGCTCCAGTTTGAGTTTGACTATAAGATAGTCCAATTATTTCTAATTTAACTTTACTCATTTATAATGTTTTTATCTTAATAATAAAACAGGGAAAGTCACTTCCCTGTTTTATTTTATAGTACTAATTTAAAAAATTAATTTGATTTAAATTTTTTTAAAGCTTCATTAAGTTTAGGTACAACTTCAAAAGCATCACCAACAATACCATAATCAGCAGCTTTAAAGAAAGGTGCTTCAGGATCAGTATTAATAGCGACAATAACTTTTGAACTGTTAACACCTGCTAAATGTTGAATAGCTCCAGAAATACCAATAGCAAAATATAAATTAGGTCGTACTGTTAAACCTGTTTGCCCAACGTGCTCGTGATGAGGTCTCCAGCCTATATCAGAAACTGGTCTTGAACAAGCAGTTGCAGCACCTAAAGTATTTGCCATTTCCTCAATCATTCCCCAATTTTCAGGTCCTTTTAAACCTCTTCCACCAGAAACAACAATTTCAGCATCAGGTAAAGCAACACCACCTTCGGTAGCAATTACTTTTTCTACTGTTAATGTAGATTCAATATTTCCTTGAAAATCTTCTACAGTTACATTTTTAGTTTCAGATTTATGAAGTCCGTATGAATTAGGAGTAATTGCAATAACTCTTATGTCAGAGTTTACTTTAACTTTTGCAAAAGCTTTACCAGAAAAAACGGCTTTCTTAACTGTAAAGTCACCCTCTAATTCTGGTAGAGATACTGCTCCAGAAACTAAACCGGCTTTTAATCTTACAGAAACTCTTGGTGCAATAGCTTTACCAGCAGTATCTTGAGAAAAAATAACGGTATCACTTTCTTGCTCTGTTGCAACAATAGAAACAACACTAGCTAATGCTTTAGAATCTAAAACTTTAATGTTTTTTGCAACAACAACTTTATCAGCGCCATATTCTCCAAGTACCGAAAAGTCTGCATTGTTATATGAAACTGCAATCGTTTCTTTATTTTTTGATTGTGCAATTTTACTTGCATAAGCTACAGCTTCTAAAGAAGTCTTAGTAACTTTTTCATTTTGAGTATCTACGAAAACAATAACTGACATAATTAAATAACTTTTGCTTCAGAGTGTAACAATTCAACTAATTCATCAACATTATCAACATATTTACAGGCTGATTTTGCTTCAGGTGTATCGTAGTTTACGATTTCAGTTAATTTATCATCTTCTGATGGATTTAAAACTTCAATTTTTTTAGATCTAGCAGCCATAATACCTCTCATATTAGGTATACGTTGTTCTGCCATTCCTTTTGCTGATCCAACAACAAGCGGTAAGTTTGTTTTAACAACTTCTTCAGTACCACCAGCAGCTTCACGTTCAACAATGGCTGTATTTCCATCGATATCTAATTTTGAGGCAACAGGAATATATTGAGCATCTAATAATTCGGCTACCATAGCGCCAACTTGTGCTCCGTTGTAATCTATTGTTTCTTTACCTAAAAGTACTAAATCGTAAGCTTCTTGCTTAGCATAATTAGCAATTTGATTCGCAACAAAATAAGCATTTGTAGGCTCGCTATCAATTCTAATAGCACCATCAGCTCCTATAG
>CALTNV010000043.1 GCA_943845485.1 uncultured Flavobacteriales bacterium
GACATTATATTTCTAAACTTCTTCGTTCTGAAGTTATGGTGGGGAATACTGGATTCGAACCAGTGACCCCCTGCTTGTAAGGCAGGTGCTCTGAACCAACTGAGCTAATCCCCCATAATACTTATGTACTTGTCCTCGTTTGAACGAGTGCAAATTTAGTTATTTCTTTTCTATAAATCATAATAATCCTCTAGTTTTTTTATCTTTTTTAATTTGTATTTGACTTATTCCAAACTTTAATTTCATCTTCTAAAGTTAATCCATTAATTATCTGAACATTAACACCATCAGAAATACCTAATTGTACATTTTTCTTTTCAAAAGTATTTTCATTTTTCTTTATTTCAACAAAAGGCTGATCATTATCATCAAACTGAAGTATTCTTTCTTCAATAGATAAAACACTATCTTTTTTCATCAAAACAATAGATGCATTTGCTGAATAACCAGCTCTAATGATAACACTATCTATTTTATTTAAACCTGCTTTTATTTCAAACTGAATCGATCCACTTTCTTCCGTACCTTTAGGAGCAATATGCTCTAATTTGGCGTCAAATAATTTTTCGTCAATAGCACCTATTGTTATTTCAAGAGGCATATTTATTTTTAACTTTCCAACTTCACTTTCATCAACATTACCTCTAAAAATTAAATCGTCCATATCAGCAATAGAAACAATAGTTGTTCCATCATTCATTGTATTTGTTTCAATTACTGATTTTCCAATTTCAACAGGGACCTCAAGAATTGTTCCTGTAATTGTGGCTTTAATATTAGTGTTACTAGTAGTAGATCCTTTTGCATATCCATCTCTTATAATCTGTAAATTCTCTTCTGCTCCCTCTTCCTCCTCAATAGCAGTAAAATAATTTAATTCAAATTGCTCAAATTCAGATTGAGAAACGACACCTTTATCTAAAAGTTCTTTTTGTCTATCATAAACTTTTTTTGAATTTTTTAACGCTACTCTTGCCTTACTTAACCTATTGTCTGCCGCACTTAAATTTGCCATACTTGGAATGACTTTTATTGTAGCTACCAAATCTCCTTTTTTAACAAAATCTCCTGCCTCAACAAATAGTTTTTCAATAATCCCAGAAACTTGAGGTTTCACCTCTATTTCTTCCCTTGGTTCAACAACACCAGTTGCTCTCGTATCTTTAACAATTGTTTTTTTATTAGCTTTTACCGTTTCAAAAAATACTTCATCATTTTTTGATTGCTTAATAAAATAATTTACTGACCAACCAAAAATGGATATCAATATTAAAATGCCAAATCCTACAAATACTTTTTTCATTATATATTATTTTTATTCTGTTCTTAATGCTTCTACTGGTTTAATTTTAACTGCTTTAGTTGCAGGTATTAAACCTGATATAATCCCACTAATTATTAGTATAATTAAAGATATAAATGCTTTATGAGTTTCAATAATAGGATTAAAAAATAAATCTTGTTTAATAAAATAACCTGCAATTTCTAAAATAAACATTCCAAATACCAATCCTGTCAAACCGGCTAATATCGTAAGTACTACTGTTTCTAATATAATTTGAAAAATAATATTTGTAGGAGTAGCCCCTAAAGCCCTTCTTACTCCTATTTCTTTAGTTCTTTCTTTGACTACAACTAACATAATATTACTGATACCAATAATACCGGCAAAAAGAGACATTCCACCAATAATCCAAGTAATCAAATTCATTCCTAAAAAAAGACTATTCATTTTATCAAATTGCTCCTCTAAATTAAAATAACCTATAGCTGAATCGTCGTCAGGAGAGATATTATATTTTCTTTTTAAAAAAGAAACGACTTGTTTTTCTACATCTGAAACTCTAACATTATCCTTAGATTTTATAGCAAACCAACTTACAAGATTATTGTAATTAAAGGCCTTTTGAAATGTAGTAAATGGAATAAAAACCCTATCAACTCCACTTGAACCTCTAAAACCTCCAGATTGTTCTCCAAAAACACCTACAATTTTAAAAAAGACTCCATTAATTGATATATACTCACCTATAATGTCTTTTTTATCTGGAAAGAGAACTTCTTGAACTCTAATTCCAACAACACATATTTTTCTTTTATCTAAAATATCTTGATCATTTAAAAAACGACCTTTTATCATATTTTTGGCTTCTATCTCCGTAAAATTAGGAAAATCTCCAAATACACTAAATGCACCTGATTTATTTTTGTAAACAACATTATTATTATCTTTCCATCCTCCTAACTGATTTCTTGGTGCTAAAACATCTATATCTTCAATATTGTTTTTTAAATAATCGATGTCAGAATTCTCAAATGAGATAGCTCTTTTTTTTGCCAAGCCTTTGTAACTTTTAGAAGTCATTCCTCCCCATAAAAAAAGACTATTAGTTGCATAAGACCCTAATTGCTTATCTAATCCATTTTTAAGACCATTAGCTGCTCCAAACATTAAGGTTAGCATAAATATACCCCATGATATTCCTAAAGCAGTTAATGCTGTTCTCCAAGGATTTTTAAGCAGCGCACTTAATATTTCTTTCCATTTATCTATATCAAACATAATTACTCGTCTCTAAGTGCTACTATTGGTTTAATTTTGGCTGCTCTTATTGCTGGGGCTAAACCAGCCAAAGCTCCTAAAATAATTAATATAATAGTTGCCCCAATTGCAAATTCTATTTTAATTTCAGGATTAGAGAACATTGGTAAATTATTTACAAAAGGTTTAATTATTTCTAATAAGAATAATCCAAAAACTAACCCTATGTATCCTGATATAGCAGTAATAAAAATGGATTCTTGAAAAATTAATCCAATAATTGAAGATGGCTTAGCTCCGAGAGCTTTTCTAATACCAATTTCTTTTGTTCTTTCTTTTACAACAACTAACATAATATTACTGACACCTATTATTCCAGCTAATAAAGTCATTCCAGAAATAAACCAAACAAATATATTGATTCCAAAAAACATTAAATTAAAAATTCTACTTTGTTCCAAACCACTCTCTATTCTAATTGCTTTTGTATCTGTTGGATTAAATGTCTTTTCTTTACTAAAGAAACTTACTAACTCGGCTTCAAAAAGTTCCGCTTCCTCAATGGTTTTATGGTTAGTAGAAAGCAAAATTTTATTTAAATTATTACTCCCTGAAAATAACATTTGAGCTGTAGATAATGGAATTATCCCAGTACCACTTTCACCTTGTGTTAAATCTTTTTTGAAAACACCTATTACCTTAAAAGCTATATCATTTATATACAAATATTTGTTAAGTGGTGAAACGGTATCAAAAAGCTCCTTCTTAATCTTATCAGATATAACAACTACTTTTCGTTTATCATTTTGATCAATTTCATTAAGCTGACGACCTAAAACAATATTTTTATAGTCTATTTTAAAATGGTCTGGTTCAACAGAGATTAAACTATAATTTCCTGATTTATCAACAAAAGTAAATGAAGTATTCATCCATGTATTAAAAACACCACTACTTAACTCAATATTCGGTTTAAATTTTTCTTTAATCTTTTCTAAATCCTTGTTCTTAATTTCTAAATACCTGCCAGCTTGTAAACCATTAAAAGGTAAAGAAGTTTGGATAAGGTTTATTTCTACGGAAGAGGCAGCATCTTGAGCAAACTCTTGTTTAACACCATTTTCAAAACCGTTACCAGCCCCCATTAATAAAACCAACATAAATATACCCCAAGCAACACTAAATGCAGTTAAAAGTGTTCTTAAAAGATTACTTTTCATGGTTAAAAAAATCTCATGCCATCTATCTAAATCAAACATATTAACTAATTATTTGCCCATCTTTTAAACGAATAATCCTATCTGTTTGCTCTGCTACTTCATTTTCATGAGTAACAATAATCATAGTTATTCCTTCCTTATTTATTGATCTTAAAAGTTGCATTACTTCTTCGGAGGTTTTACTATCTAAAGCTCCTGTTGGTTCATCCGCTAAAATTACTTTTGGTTTTGAAATTAATGCTCTTGCAATAGCAACTCTTTGTTTTTGTCCACCTGAAAGTTCGTTTGGCATATGTTCTTTCCAATCTTCTAAGCCTACTTTAGATAAATACTCAGTGGCTATTTTATTTCGCTTTTTTCTTTTAACACCTTGATAATACAATGGTAGAGCTACATTTTCCAAAGCGTTTTTAAAAGATATTAAATTAAATGATTGAAAAACAAAACCCAAAAATTTACTTCTAAATTCTGCTGCCTTTGTTTCATTTAAGTCTTTAATTAAAGTTTCATTTAAATAATAAGTCCCTTTGTCATAATTATCTAAAATACCAAGAATGTTAAGTAAGGTTGATTTTCCAGAACCAGATGCTCCCATAATAGAAACCATCTCTCCTTCATTAATCTCCAAATCTATCCCCTTTAAAACCTTTAATTTTCTATCTCCAATAGGATATGATTTTTCTAAACCTGTTATCTTAATCATTTTTTTATTTATTGAATATCAATCAAAAATACAGACTATTAGTTTAAAAATGCTTACCACTTGTACTTTTAATCTAACCACTAAAATAAAACATTTAAAAGTTCATTAAATAGTAATGTATAATTGATTGGTAGACTTGACTTTTATAATTCAAGTCTATCAACTTTATTCTACCATTAATTAAATTTTGGTCTCGTGTATTAATTAAAAAAACAGAAGATTCCCCTAAATCAAATAACTCTGTTTCAGCGAACAAAAGCTTTTCATACATATCAACAGCTTCTTCTTGAATACTTATTTGAGTTTGTAATGAATTTAAAAGATTCTGATTTTTTTCAATTTTAAATTTTAAATTCTGCTTTTTATTTTCTAAAACCCCTTTTTTCTGTTCTATTTTTAACTCACTAATTTTTACATCAGCTCTTTCTTTCCTTGTAAAAATAGGATATGAAACAGAAGCTCCCCAATTATAGTTTTCAATCGCATAATCCTGTATACCAATTGGTTGAATATTATTTGCCAAAGCATTATACTTTAACTTAATCTCAGGCTTCAAATATTCTTTTTTCATCCTGATATCAATATTTGAAATTGATAAATCATTTATTTTCATTAATATCTCGGGATGATTTAAAACGACTGAATCTAATTGTAGATTTAAAAGTTCATCTTTAAACTCAATATCAATTAATGGTATTAAATTGGTATCAATTTCTAGAGGTATAAACCCTTCATACCATAAAAATGTGTTTACTAGTGCTATATTATTCTTAAGTTCAACTTTTACTTGCTCTAACCTTAGTAATCTATCTTGAATTTGAATTTTCAACTTTAGAGTGTCAACTGCAGGTTTGTCTCCTAAGGCTACATTTTGAAGTGTATTATCATAAAAACGACTTATATTTTCAATATTTTGCTCATAAAGCTTCGCTTTTTTATAATTTTTATACCAATCTAAAAAAGCTACAGAAGCATCAAAAAGTAATTGATTTAAAATCAAAACACCCTCTAACTTTGTAGTTGATTTTAAATATTCAGCTTGTTTTAAATCTGCTCTTCTTTTATCAATTAAAAGTCCTTTACCTAAATTAATACTAACCCCAGCATTCCATAAACCAATGTTCTGACCTGTTATCG
>CALTNV010000044.1 GCA_943845485.1 uncultured Flavobacteriales bacterium
TTAAAGACCAAGGCTCTAACATCCCTCTTGGTGTAATAATATAAGGAATGTTTTGCATTACAGCTTGTTTTGACATATGGTGTACATACCTTTGCCATAAACCGTGCCCATGAAATAAATTAATGCCATCTAATTTATTTTTGTTTGTATATTTTTTAAATTCTTTATAGATTTAGAAAAAAATATTACGCCTTTATTAGTTTTAAAACTAGTTATTACAGGATTATTAGATACAGAAGTATAAAGAGTAACATTAACATTTGGTTTTTCTAATATTTTTTTTATTAGATGTGTAACGCTTCTAGCCGGACCTCCTGTTGAAATATCTATTGATGAAATAAAATGAGCTATTTTCATGTTAAAAAACTATTTAATTTATTTGCCCAGCTTTCCTCATTTACTTTTAAAGCTTTAACTACACTTTCAGAACTCATCTTTAATAAAGAATCTTCATCTTTTTTTGTAAAAGACACTAGTGCCTTTTTTAATGAATTTATATTTCCTGATTCAAAAACAACTCCATTTCTTTCATCTACAAATTTAGAAGCTGCACCAACTTTATTTGACACTATAAGAGGGAATCCTGCTAATGCAAACTCTTGCACTACAACCCCCCATGGCTCAAAGTGACTTGGAAGAACAAATACACCTGTATCATTAGAAAATAACTTCAGCTCTTCTGGCTGCATAAAACCTAAATGATGAATCTTATCATGCTTAGGTAGTGAGGACATCAAACTTCCTGCACCTATACAATAAAGTTCCCAATCAGTTTGTTTTTCATTATTTATTTCAATAAAAGCATTACACAACTCTCTAATCCCTTTTATTTCTATATATCTCCCAACAAAAACAAACTTTTTATTTATTTTTTTTATGTTTTCTTTTATAAAATTTTCTTTATTTGCGACGTACCACCCCTCAATAATATTTTCTTCTTTAAAACCTAATTTCTTAGCATAATCAACCTGAGGTAGGCCTGGTACCCAAATTTTTTTAAATTTGTTAATTAAGTTGATACGACTATAAATCAAACCTAAACATTGTCTTAAGGTACCGTGCCATTGGTTATCCATAGTAAGAATACATTGTACTTTATTATGCACCTCTTTTACAACATAATTATATTTTGAATTTGCCCAACCACTGCATAAAATTAAATCAGGTTTTATTGATAACACTTTGTCTAATAATTCTTCTTTAGAAAAAATTTCTTTATCAAAAAAATCTATTCTTGAATTTTTAAGGTTAAACTCAAATGGTGCTTCATCTAAATCTGGATTAGTTTTAAATACTGTAATAGAATTATCACTACTTTCAACATAAATTTTAAGAGTATTAAGCATGTAATCAGAAAGCCTTGAAAAAAATAATACTATTTTTTTATTTTTATTCATATTAAATATTAATTTTATTATTAAGTTGCTGGGATACACCTAATGTAAGCCAAATAACTACAAACATCAAACTTCCAGCAGACAATACAACTCCTTCGAAAAACATATATATAAATAACATTATTAAAATTGCCAAAATTAAAACTTTAAAAGGGCTCTTTTTCTTTATAAAAATTTTACTAATAAAAACATTATAATAGGATAGTAAAAAGATTAAACCTCCGAAAAAACCTGTAGAGGAGAATATAAATAACCACGAACTACCTGATTCAACACTCCCATTATTATCTATATCTCCATATTTAGATGCAGAAAATCCAGCTCCAAATAAAGGAAACTCTTTAATCTCTCTTAACCTATCATTCCAATTAGCATCTCTTGAACCTGTAATTGAATATCCATATTGAATATTATCATTAAATTTACTCAATAAAAAGGAGGAACTATCTTTTAATAGCGGAAAACTTAAAGCGATTAAAGCGATTATAATAAAAAAAGTTTTAATTAATTTACGTAATTTATGAGAATTAAAGCTGTAAATAATGTAAATAAAACTAAATACAAAACCTAGAATTGCACTTCTAGCACCTGAAGACACTAATGATAAAAAAGATAAACAACAAGGAATTAGTATCATTTTTTTATTATTAACTTTTAATAGATAGAGTGCATATATTACAGCAATTGCACTCATAGGTCCTAAAATCATTGAATGACTATATAAACCTGCAAAATCGGGTCTAAAGCGACCTAATCTCTGACTAAAAACATGTCCATCATGAATATTTAATATTTTAAGTAAAAATGAAAGACTACAAATAACTAAATTTAAATCCATCATTACTTTAAATAAATTAATTCTAAATTTATTTAAAATTTTAGACGATACAAACGGACCAACAAGTGACGTTATAATAAAAAAAATAATAAACCTTAAATATGGATTAAAAATGACTGGTACATCGTTAATTGGGATAGATAAAAAAGCAATAATATAAAATAAAAAAAAGATATTAATTTTAACATCATTTAATATAAATGAATTAATAACTAATATTATCCAGATTATTGAAACAAAAATATAATAAAACTCTTGGTTCCTATAAAAAAAAGAATTGTTATATAGTAAGAAAAAACATAAAAAAATTGATAATATTTTTATGTGAAAATTACTTTTGTATTTCATTCTTAATTTATCTTTTTTATAACAGTAAGTAATTCTTTTGGTAAATTATTATTGTAATCTATTTCTCCTTCATAAATTGTTCTATTGTTAAATAATTTCACTCTATGTGTACCCGGAAACCATATAGTATTGGTTTGTCCTATATAAGAAGCCCATAAGCTAAACGTGCTATTAGAAGCAACTAATATTTTAGCATAAGACAAAGACATCATATCAGAAATAGCAGAGCCACCTTTAGGTCTTACTACATTTTCCATGTCTAGTAAATTTTTTAAATCATTATCATTTCCATCAGAAAAAACGGACACAGCAACATTATAACCTAACTCTTTCCTTATGTTTTTTATTACTGCTATATACCAATTTAAAGGTAATCTACAATTCGTTTTCCCTTTTCTTATTTCAGTTTCGCTTTTTGGAATATAAAAATCTCCCAATCTAATGTGAACCGCTATCGCTTCAGGCTTATTTTTTTGTGCTATAATAAGTTGTTTAGGTCTTATAATTTTATTAAATTCTTTTATCACAATATCATAGTCTTCTAAAATATCTAACATTTGATTATTCATACCAGAAAAATTAACAACTAACGGCCATTTATTAGCTTTTGGTAAATTATCTATTTGATTCTCATTTATTTTTTTTGAAAATAAAAGTAAAATGACTTTCATAAAACCATTTATATAATTTTCTTTAAAAATATTATAATAGGTCCTTCTATCTTTTTCTTTTCTTAAAAACGTACCTAATTTAATTGTACTCCAGGTCGAATTTATTTTTTTACAATTATTTTTTTTAGCAAAAACAACACCTCGTGCCCAAGCAAATAAAATATTACCTAAACCTGCACCACCAATTCTAACCCCAAAAAAATCTAAATGACTTAATTTTACATTTACAAAAACATTCTTCATATTGATTTTTTAATCTTTTAATAATTTAAATACACTAATAGGTGCAATCACACAAAAAATTGCATAGGCAGAAATAGAACTAATTAATAGCTTAGAAATATCAAAATTATTATTTAATGCAAAATAAAGAAATATAATCTTTAAACTAAATCCTAAAATAGCTGCAATTAATGAAATTCTAAATTTACTTAGACCGAATAAAATATCTGAATGCATTGTTGACCACATAATTAATAAAATTAAGAAACCTGTTAATAATAACATTTGCATATCTACCTCTAAAATTTTACCTAACCATAATGTAGTTATGAAATCAAAACTAAAACTTAATAAAAAAACACCAAATATTGTAAAACAAAAAACAATCAATAATCTATTATATATCTTTTTTATCCAAATTATGTCTTTTCTTTTATATGCTTCAGCGTAAGAGGACCATAAAGGTTGTGCAATAATAGACCATGGAAAAAGCAATAAACTCATAACCCTATACATAATATCATAGTTTGTTACTTCTAACCCTGAACCATATTTTAATAATATAAATCTATCCATTCCTAAAAAAGCAAAAAACAATAATTGAATAGATAAAATACTTAGACCATCACCCATAATCATTTTTATTATTTTTTTTGAATAAAACTTAAAACTAGGTATAAGTGCTCTATTTTTATTAAAAAAATATATTGTAAAAATCAAATAAGAACTTAGTACTGAAAAACCATAAAAAATAGAAATATAAAAAATATTATTTAGAGAAAGTTTTAGAGAAATCAATAAAGCTAAAGCAAATAACAAATTAATTATTAAACTATTAATCGAGTTTAAACTACTCTTATGATGGGCGTATAATATTTGATCAATTGTACCTAGAAATAACTTACAAAGCATAATTAGTACAAAGACTATAAAAATAGAATAAATCTCAACATTAGAATATTTGGATATATTTAAATAACTAGCTATATCGGCATCTTTTGTAAAAAAAAATATTAATAGTAAAAAAAAAGAAGTAATTACAAATGTCGTTATATATGAAGTACTTATTATTTTTTTAGCTAAAATTAAATCATTATCAACCAATGACTTCGTTAAGTGATTCCTCATCCCTTTACTTATCCCAATATCAAACAAAAACATCCAAGATAAAAGAGAAAACATAGCAGTATAAACTCCATACGAATCAACATCTAGTATTCTTAATAACAGTCCTGTTATTAAGAAATTAGATAAAACAGTTAAAACTCTTACTAATCCTAATGTTAAAAAAGTTTGCTTTAAATTTTTATATTCCAATTCACTTAGGTTTCAAATTAAAACTAAATAAACTCTTCCGAAGTATTTTAATTTTTTATTATAATTATTAGATTTGGCCTTTACTTATCTTATCTCAATATTTCTTGGCTTATTTTTGATCCAAAAAACACTTTTTAATATCTTGAATTAAGTTTTTAAAGTCAAAGTATCTCATGCATAGTTTTAGTTTAGTCAGGCATTAGATTAATCAATTCTATTCAACGGAAATAATAAAAATTAACTAATACATTTATCCTTTACCAATAGTATATAAATTAAACCCTATTTTATCTAGATCTTCTTTATCTAATATTTTACGACCATCAAATACAAAAGCGGGTTTTAGCATATCATCATATATTTTTTGCCAATTATATGTTTTAAACTCATCCCATTCAGTTAAAATAGCTATGGCATGTGCATCTTCTAGTGCTCTATAAGGATCTGAATGTACAGTAACCAATTTCCTAATAGTTTCTTTGCTTAAAAACTCGCCCTCTTCAACATATTCACCAACCCTGTGATTTTGTAAATATTCTAAATCAGCATATACTTGTTCTTCACTTACTTTAGGATCAT
>CALTNV010000045.1 GCA_943845485.1 uncultured Flavobacteriales bacterium
AAAAATAGGATTAACATCCTTAGGTGGCTTTTTGGTTAATAAATCTTCAGTCGTTCTTGGGTCACTGTTTTTAACACTTTCAGAAATTGCGTCATATGGAGTTACAATCCAGATAATTGGTATTTCAGTTCTTTAGGTGGTATTTATATGATGACCTACCTTCCAAAGGTGGCTCATTTTCGAATTAATGAAAATTTGGATAGTATAAAAAAAATTTACCTCAGGGCACAATTACTATTGCTGTTTACTTTTGTAGTAGGCGGTGTGGTTTTAGTTTACTTCGGAGAGTGTGTTTTTAATTTGATCGGAAGTAAGACACCATTATTGTCCAAAGGACTGATCTTGTTTTCTCTCTGTATCTCTTTTCTAGAAAAGCGGCATAGTATTTCTGGAGCTATATTGTTATCCAAAAATGAAGT
The DNA here is from genome assembly GCA_943845485.1 of uncultured Flavobacteriales bacterium. Next base: position 420 of record CALTNV010000045.1, read on the forward strand.
CCCTTTTTTTAAAGCATCTTTATACTCCGGTTTAGGGACAATATTGATACTCCTAGTACTATTTGAGTTTTATGAGTTAGGTATAATTACCCTAATAATCTCACCTGGAATTGTTCAGGCAATTTATCAAAATTGGAAATGGCCATTAGAAGTTAAAAGAGAATTTAATATAAAATTAAAGGATCTAATGTCTGTTCTGAATTAATAAAATCATAAACTATGAAAGTTAGTATTGCATTAGCAACTTATAATGGAGAGAAATATTTAGCACAACAGATTGAAAGCATTTTAAGTCAAACTAGATTACCTGATGAATTGGTTATATGTGATGATTATTCAACTGACAAAACAGTAAGTATAATCAATAATTATACAAAAAAAACATCTTTCGACTGTGTCATTTTGTGTAATGAAGTAAATATGGGTACTGGATATTCTTTCAAAAAAGCAATTGATGGTTGCTCTGGGGATATTATTGTGTTTTGTGATCAAGATGATATATGGAGAAAAAATAAAATTGAAAGAGTTGAACAAGAATTTAAAGAGAAACCTAATATTCATTTTACTATATCTAATGCTAATATTATTAATGAGTTTTCAAAAGATTTGAACTACACATTATGGCAGCAAAGAAAATTTACCAAGTTTTGGAAAAATAGATTTAATAAGATTAATCAGTTCGATGTGGTAATGAGAAAAAATATCATTACGGGGATGACTACTGCGATTAGTCAATCATTAAAAAAAATAGGTTCTGACAAAAAGGATAATATAAATCATGATGCATGGTATATTTATATAGCAAGTGTTATGGGGTTGAAAGGATGTCTAATAGATGAAGTTTTAATTGACTATCGCCAACATCAGAGTCAGCAATTTGGAAGTCTTAAAAGAAGTAAATTAAATAATTTTATTAATTCATTACGAGTTAATAATAAGGCTATTTTGCTAAATATTAAAAATATTGAGAACCTCATAGAATTTGTGGGAAAAAATAGTGTATTTATTGAATCTAGAAAGAAAGAATACCTTCACTCTAAATATTCTCATTTAAAAACAAGGCTAAATATTAACCGTAGTATGAAGATTTTGAGGTTTTGGAAAATACTTCACGAGGCAGTATTTAATAGATATGGAAGATATAGCTCGAATAAAAACATACTTATTGATTTCCTTAGTTTTTCTGTAAAATCAAAATAAATGAGAGATAGACTTATATTAATATTATTATTGTCTTTTGACCTTTTGACCTATGGTAACGAGTTGTTTGGTGCTATGGTTTTTAAACTTTTATATTTTTCACTCCTTACAATTCTTTATTTTTATGATTTAGGTCCAAGGTTTAAATCAGGTATGTTAAAGACTAAACAAGATAGTTTTTTTCATTTGTGTATGTTGTTTTTGTTAATGTATTTTTTCAGAATGTTTTATGACCTGTATTTTGAGAATGTTTTTCATTCGATTTATAGTAATAAATTGACATATTTTTTTATTTTTTTAAATTCAGTTATTATTCCTTTGTACTTTTTGAAATCTATAATTCTTAAAAGATTAGATTTTAATAAGTTAGGTTTGAACCTAATGTATATTTTGTTTTTCGTTCTTTTATTTTCATTTTCTAGAATTATAATACAGGGAGTGGATAACATATTAGGAGGAAGAGCTTCAGCAAACGATAATTTAGATACAATTTCTTATGGTCATATGGGTTTGACATTGTTTTTTGTTAGTTTGAGTAATTACAGCAATTTGAAAACTAACAATTATATTCGAATAGTATGTATTATGTTTATGTTGTTCGGTCTTTTTTCAATTGCAATTGCTAACTCGAGAAGCCCAATAGTTGCATTATTCTTTGTCATATTATATTTTGCATTTGCTTCTGGCAAAAAGAAAGTAATTATTGTTTTTAGTAGTTTTATTCTTTTAGTAGTTTATTTTATCAATGAAATAAATGAAGTCTTAACAAGCTATGGTAGTTTATTTGTTGAAAGAATTATTTCTTCCTTGACAAGTAATGATTTAGAATCTGTTACTTCAGAAAGAACGGTGCTTTTTAAACTTGGGATGAATGAGTTTTTTGAAAATCCCTTCTTGGGAAGTTCATTTCTTATCCAGTCAACGCACTTTAGAGGAATATATTATCATAATTTTATAATCGAATCATTTGTTTCTTTAGGATTTTTGGGGGGCGGGATTTTTTGTGGTTTATTGTTGGTTACTTTGAGAAAGTGTTATGTGTTAATGAGATTAAACAAAAAATATTATTTTTTTTGTTTTCTATTTTTACAATATTTTGTTTTTTCATTGTTTTCTAGAACATTGGTAACTTTACCTGTTTTTTGGATTTCTGCTTTTATGGTTAATAACATTTATGCATTTGAACAAAAAAATAAAAATTTATATATTTAATGAAAGTATTAATTTTAACGGGTCATTTTTTTCCAGAAATTCATCCAAGATCCTTTAGGTCAAATGAACTAGCATGTGAGTTGTCTAGAAAGGGACATGATGTAAATGTTGTAAGTTTAAGAACAATTAAGTCTTTCGATTATGCTGCATACGAAAATGATAATAAAATAAAAATTGCTAATTTAGGTCTTTATAAGACAGAACTGTCTGCTTCCATTGAAAAGAAAAACAGTAATTCATTTGTGATAGCAATTAGACGAAAATTTCGTTTTTTAGTGGATTATTTTTTTGGTGGTAATTTGATTTTTTATTCAAGAAAAATTCAGAAAAAACTTTCTTTTTCTGCTGACTATGACTTAGTCATTGCTTTGTCTACACCTTTTATGAATTTATTAGGAGTTGCATTATTGAAAAAGAATCTTAAGAAGAATAAAACCATCTTTGTTGCAGATAGCGGGGATCCATTTTATCGAAGTCAACAAACTAGGAGAGCACCGTATTTTTATTTTTTAGAAAGATTCGTTTATTCTCATTTTGATTATTTAACAATACCAGATATTGCCGCTAAAGTGGCATATGACGGTTTAATTGAAACGGATAAAATAAAAATTATTCCTCAAGGATTTAGAATGGATAACTATGTGCTACCTGAGTTTTTGACATCTGAGGTTATTTCATTCGCATATTGCGGCGTGTTTTATTTAGATATTAGAAACCCTAGATTTCTTTTGGATAGGTTGTTAGAGTTAAAAATTCCTTTTAGATTTGAAATTTATCTAAGAGAAAAAACACCTGCGGTAACTTTACTGTTAAACAAATACAAGATTCTTTTGGGTGAAAAATTAAATATAAGTTACGGTTTAACTAGAGAGAATATGTTAGCTAAGTTGGGTGAAGTTGATTTTTTAGTAAACATAGAGAATTTGACAAGATCTCAAATACCTTCAAAATTAATAGATTATTCGATTACTAAAAAACCTATCTTTTCTTGTAAAGCTTCCAGTTTTTCAGAAGATGTTTTTGATAAATTTTTGAATAGGGACTATTCTGATTCTTTAAAGATAGATAGTGAAAGGTTTAATATAAAACTAGTTGCGGATCAGTTTTTAGACTTGGTTAACCCTGAAAATTTTTAATAAAAAATGAATAAATCAATACTATTTCTTTGCGTAAATTACAATTCATATGATGAATTAAATAACTATTTATTCTCAATTGAAAAGGCCTATACTAATTATAAAGACGAGCTTAAAATAGATGTTTTAGTTGCGGACAATACTGTTGACGGTCATGGTCTAATTGACTATTCAGAATTGAAGTCCGTCACGGTTGATTTAAAACCTTATCATGAGAATTTAGGGTATTTGGGTGCAATAATGAGACTTATTAATGATAAGGGAGCTGAAAGTGTGAAAAGTTATGATTTTGTCATAATGTCAAATGTAGATTTATTGTTGACCGAAACTTTTTTTATGAGTTTATTAAGTGCAGGAATAAATATAAGTAAGGTAGGGTGGGTTGCTCCTAAAATAATTTCTCTCGCTGAAAACAAAGATCGTAATCCTAAAATATTGAAAAGGCCTTCTAAGGAGCGACTTGAAAAAATATTAGTCATGTTTAAATACCCTATATTATATAGGATATATTATGATTTCATTTATAAATTGAGAAATAAGAAGTTACAAACGATATCAGACAATAGGATTTATGCAGGGCATGGTTCTATGATGATTTTCACGAATGCTTTTATGTTAGAAAATATTGCGTTTCGTTTTCCTTGTTTTCTTTTTGGTGAAGAATTGTTTTTTGGGGAGTTAGTTAGATTATCAAACTTAGATGTGATTTATGTACCAGAAATAATAGTCCACGATATTGACCACGTTTCTACTAGTAAATTAAAAAGAAGTAATTATTGTAAAATGAATTATGAATCTTTAAAGGAATTAATTAAGATCTATTGGAATGAATAAAATTGAAAAATATGTTTATGACTCTGTAAAATCTGCACCTTGGTTGAAATTTATAATAAGGAATTTATACCAATCAGTATTTGATTTATTGCCAAGAAAGAAGGAGTTTTCGATT
>CALTNV010000046.1 GCA_943845485.1 uncultured Flavobacteriales bacterium
TATAGGTCAAATGAATGCTAAATTAGCTGATTTTGCTGATGTTTCGGTATCTGGAAGAATGAGTACTCCTGGCTGGGGAAGTTTAGAGGAGAAAGTTAGTGATAGGCAACGTGAAACAATTAAAGGGATTGATGCGCAAACAACCATTCAACTTGGTAAGTTTGCTAGTGAAGATGTTGGTTTACGTTTACCTTTGTTTATGGGTTTTTCTCAAGAGGTTGTTACACCCCAATATGATCCTGAATCAGGAGATATACAAACAGATCAATTAAAGGAGATTTTAACACCTCAACAATATGATGAGAAAATGGAAACCATCCAAGAAGTTAGAACTCAAAAAAGTTTTAACTTGGTAAATGTTGGTGTGGCACCCTTAACCTCAGGTGGGCAAACAAAATTTTACGATCCATCAAATTTAACCTTTAATTATTCTTATAGTGAAAGTACTTATAAAGATTATTTCATTGAAAATGACTTTTCTAAGAATTTTAGGTATGGTTTATCTTATCGTTTTGCAAATAAACCTAAAAATTATAAGCCATTTAGTAAATCAAAATTTTTACGAAAATCTAATTGGTTTAAAATTGTTAGAGAAACAAATTTTTATTTAGCTCCTAAAACATTTGGTTTTGAAACTGATTTCAACAGAACCTATACTCAAAGATTATTAAGACCTTTAACCACTGAATCCATCACAACTTATCAAATTAATAAGAAATATACTTGGAATAGAACTTATACCTTTGGGTATGATTTAGCCAAAAATATTAAATTTAATTTTAATGCTAGAAATACTGCTTTGATTGGAGAGCCAGAAGGTTTAGTTGACAAATCTGTTGATGCAGATCAATACCAAGCAAATAAAGATAGTATATGGAGAAGTATTAAAGATTTTGGAATAAATACTGGATATAATCATAATTATAGTATAAAAGTTCAATTACCATTAGATCAAATCCCTCTTCTACAATTCTTATCTTCTAGTATTAATTATGCTGCAGGGTATCAATGGAAAAGAATGGCTCTGTTGAAGTATAGTGAAAATGATAGTTTAAATCCCTTTTATGAAGAAGGAGCAATTATAAATCCAGCAAACTATACTGGTAATACAATAGAAAATAGTAGGTCTATAACTTATTCTGCAAAATTAAATTTTTCTAAAATTTATAATAAAGTTAAGTTTTTTAGAGAAGCTGATAGTAAATTTAGAAGACAAGGTAAATCTGCTGGAAAAAAAGATAAAATAACAGCAAAAGATTATTTCGCTAAGTTTTTAATGATGATGAAAAATGCCTCAGGTAACTATACTATAACTGATGGGATATTTCTACCAGGCTATACTGAAAACACACAAATTTTAGGATTAAATCAAAATTGGTCAGCACCAGGTTTTGGTTTTGTAGCTGGTAAACAAAATTATGATATTTTTGGAAATAGAAAATCTGATAATATTGTATTTGAAATTGCTAATAAAGGGTACATAGTAAAGGGAGATGGAACCGATGGGACTTTTGTGGATCAAATGTATTCTGAAACCCATAGCGAGTTGTTAAGTTTAAAAGCTTCTTTAGAGCCTTTACCAGATTTAAAAATAGATTTAAAAATAGATCAAAAATATTCTGAAAATAGATCTTCATTTTTTAGATATTTAGATGATATTAATTCTTTTGGAATGTTATCACCGAGTTTATCTGGTAATTATAGTGTTTCTTTCATTGCTATAGGTACTGCTTTTGTAAGCGATAATGATAAAACATATGAAAATGCAACATTCAACAAATTTTCGGAGAATAGGGAAGTTGTTTCTGAACAATTAGGGGAAGAATTTGGAACTCAGCCCGATTCTATACCTGGATATTACGAAGGATTTGGACCTACATCTCAAAATGTCGTAATTTCGGCATTTGTGGCAACTTATGGCAATAAAAATGTGAAATATTATGACCCTCTTGAAGTAAACCCTTTACCCAATTGGCAAATTAATTATAAAGGATTATCTAAATTAAGAGCAATTAAAAAAATCTTTAAAAACTTTTCAATTTCTCATGGATATAATTCGGAATATAGTGTTGCTAGTTATTCAAATATTTTACAAGATTCTTCAGTAACTTCAACTGATTTAAGTGGCGACTACTGGTCTTTAAATGGTAAACAAATTAATACGGTTTTAATCTCTGAAAGATTTAGTCCTTTATTTGGGGTAGATATGGAAACCAATAATAAATTACTTTTTAAAGTAGAATATAAAAAAGATAGAAATTTATTAATGAATTTAGCTAATAACCAATTAACAGAAACTAAAGGTACTGAATATACCATTGGAGTTGGTTATAGAATTCCGAATGTGAAATTTCCATTTGCTACTCAAAATCCCATTAAAAGTGATTTAGCTTTAAGATTTGATTTTTCACATCGATATAATTCAACAATTGCTAGAAAGTTAGTAGAAAATTCTAATCAGATTACAGGTGGACAAAAAATGTCATCCTATAAATTCTCTGCAGATTATTCTATAAGTCAATTTGTGTCAGTTCGTTTTTACTTTGATTTAGCAACAAATAAACCGTTAATTTCTAATTCATTTCCTACATCAAATAGTAATGGTGGAATTAGTTTGAGATTAACTTTATGACAAGTAAAAATATATTGATTTAAAATTGTATTTTTGCCGAGCAATAAGAAAATATAATCATTTAAAATATAAAATTATGAGTTTACCACAAGACTTAAAATACACAAAAGATCACGAATGGGTGAAAATTGATGGCGATGTTGCAACTGTTGGAATTACAGAATTTGCTCAAAACGAGTTAGGTGATATTGTTTTTGTTGAGGTTGAAACTGTTGATGAAGAATTAGAAAAAGAAGAGGTTTTTGGTTCTGTTGAAGCTGTTAAAACTGTGTCTGATCTATTTTTACCATTAACAGGAGAAATTATAGAGTTTAATGAAGAATTAGAATCTACTCCAGAATTGGTAAATGAAGATCCTTATGGTAAAGGATGGATGATAAAAATTAAATTCACTAATAATGATGAATTAGTTGAATTATTATCACCTGAGGCATATAATGAAATAGTTGGATAATTGAACTTTTTTCGACACAATATATTTGCTATTTTGTTTGGAATTTTATGTACTTTGTTATATTTAATACCTTCTAAAAGACTACCAGATGTACCTTTTGACTTTTTCTTACCATTGGATAAAGTAGTACATTTTTTGATGTTTTTCTTTTGGTCAATATTTCAAATAGTTGGTTTTAAAAAACAAATTCAATTTGTAAACATAAGAGTTCATGGTGATGTTTTTGTTGTTTTTGGTTTATCCGTTTATAGTATAATTTTAGAGTTTTTACAAGGCTCTCTATCTTTTGATAGAGTATTTGAGTTACAAGATATATTTAGTAATTTATTAGGTGTTCTTTGTGGTTATTTGTTATTTAAATTGTTATATGGTGTTAAAACTACCATGTAGATTTTTTAATTACGATTTGAAACCTAAAATTATCTTTGTACATTTACAATAATATTATTTGTTAATCGTTTCTAATATATGGAATTAAAGAAAAGTCCTCAAGCTGATATTGAAAATAAAAGAAAAGCCCTAACTTCAACAGGTTTGATGGTTGCTTTGGCGTTTGTTTTAATTGCTTTTCAGTGGGTGTCATTTGAGAAAAAAGAAGTAAAAATCTATAACAGAGTTATGGATATATTGGAGGATGAAATTATAGAGATGGCAGAATTGCCACCACCACCATTAAATACACCACCACCACCGCCACCGCCACCACCAGCAACTCCTGAAGAGTTAGAAATTGTGGAAGATGATGAAGATATTGAAGAAACAGAAATCACTTTCCTTGATGAAATTGATACTGTGCCACCTGCACCACCAACAATTGTTGCTCCTGTAGTTGATGATGCTGTATATGAAGTAGTTGAGCAGCAAGCTGGGTACCCTGGAGGTTTTGGTGAGTTAATGAAATATTTAGGAGAAAACATCAAATATCCTGCTATGGCAAGAGAAGCTGGAGTTACTGGTAAAGTTTATGTTTCTTTTGTTGTTGAAAAAGATGGATCAGTAACTGACGTGAAATTACTTAGAGGAATTGGTTCTGGTTGTGATGAAGAAGCGATTAGAGTTGTTAAGTCTATGAAAAACTGGATTCCTGCCCAGCAAAGAGGTAAAGCAGTTAGGTCTAGATTTAAATTACCTGTAATTTTTAGGTTAAGATAAGATTCCAATAAATATAAAAAAAGAGTTAATCATTTGATTAGCTCTTTTTTTTATTCTCAGATTTCTTTAAACCTAGCATTCTCATAAAATTTTATTTATATAACTATTAATTTCACTAGCTGTTTTTTTAGCTGTTTTTCCTACACCGTATATTGTTGCAGATGCAAAACCTGTCCATTCACCATAACCAACTAACCATATTTTTGGCTCTTTAATGGAATTAGTATTATTAGTTTCAATTTTATTATTATCTATAATGTTTAAAGAATTTAAATGTTTTAAATTCGCTTTAAAACCTGTACACCATATTATTATATCAATTTTTTCTTTTCTCCCATTCTCCCATATTATCCCATTGTTATAGAAAGATTTAAACTTCCCTCTTGATTCTAATACTCCTCTTAATCTCGCATTTTTAACACTTTCAATCATTACAATATCAGTTAAAGAGTCTAGTTTTTTTTCATTCCCATTCAAGTTAAACATTTGAGTTGCTTCATTAAATAAATAACGTCCATCAACACCATCAGGTAAAAAATGTGGCCTAGTTTTAGTTGTCCATATTGTGTTTGTTACTTTAGAAATTTCTGCTAATA
>CALTNV010000047.1 GCA_943845485.1 uncultured Flavobacteriales bacterium
TTCCGCTAAATCAATTTCATTATCCATTACAGTTTGAATTTTTCTGAGCAAGAAAAATAAAGCAGTAAAAAATACAATAGCTTCACCAACTATCATAATAATTTTTGATGTATATTTTGTAGCTGAAAGGGAAGGGGTATTATCCTGGCTTAAAAGTAAAATATCAATTTCCTGTTGTTCAATTTTATGGTACAAGTCAATGATTAAATATGCCCACCATGCTAATTGAATAATGATGTAGAATATTAAAACTGATAAGAAATATTTTCTTGTTTTAGATTTCAATTTGTTTCTGAATTATATAAAACTTTACCTGTTTTTGTATTTATCATAGCCATTGTATCACCATTCTTGTATACATAAAGTATATTATTATCTAAGTAATATTTAGAGTTATTTTTTGATATGATTAAATTGTTCAAATTATCAAAAACGTAGTAAAAATTCTCTTTTTTTAATAGTGTTATATTATTTATAGGTTTTATATCTTCATATTCAAAAGGAAATATAAGGTTTTCATTAATATCAATAATACCTAGTTTTTTATCATTTATAGTTATGAATTTTGTACTGTCAATTACTGATATAAATTCATATTTAGGTTTTATATACCAATTAATAGTATTTACATTCACAACTCCCCATTTTCCATTTTTCTTACCAACAAATAATCCATTTTCATATTTTAATCCTTCAAACATTGAAGGTAAAACTTTTTCACCGTTAGTGTTCATAGCTCCCCACTTATTTTTATAGAGTATCATTACATACTCATTTTTAAATATTGGTTTATTTCTATAGTTTTTGTAAGGATAAATAAATGGTAATACTCTTTCTAAAGAGTCATTTAAATAAGCAATTTTATTATTTTTTATAACTAATATTCTATTATTATAACTTTGAGAAATATAATCATAATCAATCTCTATTTTTTGTTCAGTACTAATAGAATTAATTATTTTTATATTTTCATTGATTGTTAAATAATAGTTTTTATTAATTATTTTTTCGAAATTTTCAATGGAATCTTTTTTAATATTGTTTAATGATATCAGGGTAGATTGTGTACCTTTTTTTGCAATTATGTAGTTATAATCTAAGCTAAATATATCTTCATAAACAATATTGTTAATACTTTCGCTTTGGCTATTAAAATACTGATAGCCTTGGCTACTTTCAATAACTGCAAATTTTGAATTTAACCAATATGAATCTTTTAGTAGTGGAGTTACCATTTTTTTATTATTAATATCAATTAAATAAAATTGATTATTATTTTCTACTATGGTATATTTATAATGAAAATCTGATGCTTCAGTATATCTTGGTTCTATAATCATTTCATTTAAATAATTTATAAAACCATACTTATCATTTAGCATTATTTTAGCTTTACCATCAGAAAAATTGCTTACTTCCTGATATTTAGCTTCTATAATAATTTGAGAATTATCATTAATATATCCCCATAAACTATCTTTTTTGAATGGATATAAATTCATCTTGCTAATTTCAAGAAGTTTATATAGTTCTTCATTAATTAAGTTATCTGGATAAGACTTTATGAAATTCTCAATTTCTTCTTCGTTATAAGTTTTGAAATAATTATGAGCCATTTTCTTCCAAGCCTCTTTAATAAAAGGATTTTCTTTATTTTTAATTATAAAAATGTGATAGTCTTCATAATTTGTAGATTTATTTATACTATAATTATATATTAAATAATAAGCACTATCTATATATTCATTATCAGTAAAATTTAGTGTAAATTTTCTTAAATCATCAATGTCCTTATTGATTTTAGCATTTTGAAATTCTATTGAATCAATATGATGTTTGGCAATTGAATGATACTGATAATTATTTGCATCATCATCAAATTTTAGCCAAAAAGACAAAGTATTTAATTTAATTGCTTTGTTAAATTCTAATTTACTTAGAAGTTGATTTGCTTCTATTATATTATTGTACCAATAATACTGTTTAATGAATAATAATACAGAATCAATGCTTTTTGTTTCTTTTGTTTCTGAAAATTTAATATTAGCTATCGTTTGCCTTAATGAATCTATCTTTTTATTTGACAATAAGTATTTGTCCAGAAGTTTTTTCTTTTCTTTATCATTGTATTTTTGGAAAGTATGGAAGGATAGATTTATATAATTTGTTGCTTTATATATATTATAAAGAGGGGATTTTTGTTGGTAATAAATTTTAGCTAAACCATAAGCAGAAATACTTGAATCTTTCTTTAATCTTTTCTCAAAAATTAATTTAGCATCATAATAATTGTATTTGTCCAATGCTTCAAAACCTTTTTCTAGAGATTGAGCTTTTACTTTTATACCAATTAATATAAATAATAAAGTTATTGAGAGTAAAGATTTATAATTCATGTTTAAATTTTTATTAAATTATTTCTTAAAGTTATCAGATAAAATTAAATCTTTAGTTCCGTGTGTCCACTTATAAAAACCTTCTCCTGATTTTACTCCTAATTTCCCAGCAGTAACCATGTTCACTAATAATGGTGATGGAGCATATTTAGGATTGCCAAATCCATCATGTAAAACATTTAATATACTTAAGCATACGTCTAACCCTATAAAGTCTGCTAACTGAAGAGGTCCCATAGGATGAGCCATTCCTAACTTCATAACTGTATCAATTTCTTCAACACCTGCAACTCCCTCAAATAAAGTAATAATAGCTTCATTAATCATAGGCATTAAAATTCTATTAGCTACAAAACCAGGGTAATCATTAACTTCAACAGGTTTTTTTCCTAATGATTTACTCAATTCCATAACTGTTTCAGTTACTTCGTTAGTAGTTTCATACCCTCTAATTACTTCTACTAACTTCATTACAGGTACTGGATTCATAAAATGCATACCTATTACATTTTTAGGTTTTGAAGTAACTGCTGCAATTTTTGTTATGGAAATTGAACTAGTATTTGATGCTAATATTGTGTCGTCTGAAGTATAGACATCTAAATCTTTAAATATTTTCAGTTTTAAATCAATATTTTCAGTAGCAGCTTCAACGACTAAATCTACATTTTTCACACCTTCTTCTAATGAAGTAAATGTAGTTATATTTTGTAAAGCATTATTTTTTATATCTTCAGTAATTTTCTCTTTAGCTACTTGTCGTGATAAATTTTTATCAATTGTTTTTAATGCTTTTTCAAGTGCCTCAGCAGATATGTCAATTAAGTTTACTTTAAAATCATTTTGAGCAAATACGTGAGTTATTCCATTTCCCATAGTACCACTTCCAACTACTGCAACATTTTTCATTTTCCTTCAGCTTTAATTACTGTTAATATTGTATATAATAAAATTTTTAAATCCATTGTAAAGTCCCTATTATACATATAATGTATATCAAATTTTAATCTTTGTAGCATTTCATCAACATTTTCTGCATAACCAAATTTCACTTGTCCCCAAGATGTTATACCAGGCTTTACTTTTTGTACCCAAATGTATTCAGGGGATTTTTTACTAATTTGATCAATAAAAAATTGTCTTTCAGGTCGAGGTCCTACTATTGACATATCATTAAATAATACATTAAAAAATTGAGGAAACTCATCTATTCTGTACTTCCTTAAAATTTTACCAACTTTTGTTATTCTAGCATCATTACTACTAGATAATTTAGGGCCTCCTTTTTCAGCATCAACTTTCATTGTTCTGAACTTAATAATATCAAAAGGAATACCTTTTATTCCAATTCTTTTTTGACGATAAAAAACAGGTCCTTTTGATGTTAATTTTATAGTAATAGCTACAATAATGTATACCGGAAGTAATAATGAAATTGCAAATATAGAAAATAGTATATCGAATATTCTTTTAATTAATTTTTGCCAATTAGAAATATCTAACTTGATTTCTAGGTATTCTTTTCCATAAATATTATTAGTGTTTTGTAATCCAAAATTTATTTTTGGATTAGCATTCGTCATTTTTAAACTAACATTGCTTATTGAGCAAATGGCTAAAATTAGTTGTAAATAATCAGATGTTTTATCAGTAGTATAAATTAAAGCGTCACTGATATATTTATTTTTTATTTCCTTAATAGAATTTATAATTTCATTTTTGTTATCCGAATTAATATTAACAATGCAATTATATTTATAATCTATAGGGTCTTTTATTTCCTCGTTAGTAAAAATAATTGTATTAAATTTTATATCTCTATGTCTAACTTTTTTTATTAAGTTATATGTGATGTTAAGTCTAATTATTAAAATTATTGTAAACTGTACAATAAAATAAACAATTAGTAATTTGTAGTAGTCATTTTTTTGAGAAATAAAATCATCAATAAATAGTGAAAAAAAAATAATTATAGAACCAAAAAGTCCCGATAAAAAAGTTTTTTTTAAATCTTGAATTCTGTACCTATTTAATACTTTTTTATAATCGTTATTTAGTGTAAATAAAATTGTCCAAAATATTGGTATGGTAATTATACCTAAAATGAAATTTTGATCTGAAAAATCTATACTTACTTTCTCAATTATTGTTTTTCTATAATACCAAAATAAAAACCAAGCGATTATTGAACCTATAATATCTCCAAAAATGTATGCTTTTTTGAATTTTGAATTTATTTGATTTTTCATTTATTTTCTAAGTAGTTTTATTTCATCTAAGATTGCATAATCATCCTCTCTTGATTTATCATTTGAAATTCCAAAACCAATTTCAAAAAATGAAGCATTTGCATTGAATGATGTTATATAGGTTAAATCTAGATATATTTTATTCCAATATGCTTTAGGATATAAATAGACAATATCATATGTGGCTTTATTACCATTATTATCTATTTCTATAAATACTCTAAGGTTCGTTGTATTGGTGTAGTTTAGTTCAATAAATACTGGTAAACCTTGGTTAGGGAAATCAAATTTTTGAGAGGTAATAATTTCATTTATATTTTCGTCCTTTAAAAACTCTAATTTACCTGAGTAATTTCCTGCAAATGCACCCTCATTATCATTAATCCTAACTAAACCTGTCATTGAGGTATCAACTTTACCAAATTTGATGCTAGGATCTTCAAATGTTTCAAGCCAAAAGTTAGTTCCACTTTGATAAGTTAATACAGGAGTTATT
>CALTNV010000048.1 GCA_943845485.1 uncultured Flavobacteriales bacterium
TACAAAAAAGTTATTTGAAATAAACATTTGCAAAGTTTGATTATTTAAATTTAAATATATAACTTTGCAGTCCAATTCAAAATTGGCCCGTTCGTCTAGGGGTTAGGACGCCAGGTTTTCATCCTGGAAACAGGGGTTCGATTCCCCTACGGGCTACAAATTTAGAAAGCATTTTTTTTACAAATTTTAGTAATAAAATAAGAATTTAACAATGGCAAACCATAAGGCAGCATTAAAAAGAATTAAATCGAATGACGCTAAGCGTGTTCGTAACAAATATCAGCATAAAACAACTAGAAATGCTGTTCGTAACTTAAAAGCAACAACTGATAAGGCTGAAGCTCAAAAGCAACTACCAATTGTATCTGCTTTACTAGATAAGTTAGCTAAGAGAAACGTTATTCATAAGAATAAAGCTTCTAACTTAAAATCTAAATTAACTTTACATGTTAATTCATTATAAGAATAAAATTTCTTTATATACAAAAAGGAGGTCTTAATAGACCTCCTTTTTTTATTTCATAAAAACCCAAAAAATGAAAAGTATAAAAGAATGGTCTAAAGACGATAGGCCTAGAGAAAAATTATTATTAAAAGGAGTGTCTACACTTTCTAATGCCGAACTAATTGCTATTATCATTAGTTCTGGATCAAGAAAAGAATCTGCAGTTCAACTTTCTCAGAAAATACTATCTGAATATCAAAATAAATTTTCAGAATTAGGTAAACTATCAATTAAACAATTAATAAAATTTAATGGAATTGGAGAAGCTAAAGCAATATCAGTAATTGCCGCATTAGAAATTGGTAAAAGAAGAGGTGCTGAACTACCAGATCAACAAATTAAAATAACTGCTTCTTCACAAATCTATCAAATTCTATCACCCTATTTTCAAGACTTGCAACATGAAGAGTTTTATATTACTCTATTAAATAGGGCTAATATAATTATTTCATCACACTGTATTAGCAAAGGAGGGATACATGGAACAATTGCAGATCCTAAGATAATCTTTAAAAAGGCATTGTTAGAAAACACCTCTGGAATAATTTTAAGTCACAATCATCCCTCAGGAAATAAAACACCTAGTAAAAGTGATTTAACTTTAACAAAAAAAATTGTAGAAGCTGGAAAATTATTAGACATAAACGTTTTAGATCATTTAATTATTACAGCTAATAGCTACTATAGTTTTGCAGATAATAACCAAATGTAACTTTATACGTAAATTACATTACCAAAATAAAAATAAAACATTTACATTTGATTAAAATATATAAAATGGTTAAAATTCTATCTAAAGAAAATTCTATATTAAATACATTTGTAGCAGAAATAAGAGACGAATACATTCAAAAAGATAGTATGAGGTTTAGAAAAAACCTTGAACGTATTGGAGAAATTATGGCTTATGAAATAAGCAAAAAACTTTACTATAATGAACAGGAAATAGTTACACCTCTAGGAGTGTCAAATATGACAACGATAAAATATCAACCTGTTTTAGCAACAATTTTACGAGCTGGACTACCTCTTCATCAAGGTTTTTTAAATTTTTTTGATCAGGCTGAAAGTACATTTATTTCAGCATATAGAAAACATCACTCAAACGAGGAAAACTTCGAAATAAAAATAGACTATTTATCGTCTTCATTAATAGACGACAGAATTATTATTTTAAATGATACTATGTTGGCAACAGGAGCATCTATTGTTGCAACATATAAAGCATTACTTAAGTATGGAACTCCTAAACACCTTCACATAGCTTGTGTAGTTAGTAGCTCAGAAGGTTTGGCATATGTTAAAAAACACTTACCAGAAAACATAACTATTTGGGTTGTTGTTATTGATGAAGAATTAACAGCACAAGGATATATTGTTCCTGGACTAGGAGATGCTGGTGATTTATCATATGGAGAAAAAGTATAAAAATCATGTAAGAACAGCTTATACACTACTTAATTGTAGTTCTTATCTCAAGTACTCGGTTCACCTACGGACCTCTTTATGGCCTAGGAGTTGGTTTAAGTTTCACTGAATCATTTATTTGTTCGTTAATTGGCGGATTATCTGGAACACTTTTCTATTATTTCATAGCTTCAAAGCTATTTAAATATTATGCCAAAAAAAGAAGAGAATCTTTAAAAAAGAAACCGATTTTTACAAAAACAAACCGAAAAATTATACGAATAAAACAACGTTTTGGTATTATTGGAATTGGATTTTTGACTGTACCAGTGTTTTCTATTATGATTGGATCAATGATAGCTTGGAAATTCTTTCATCATAAAAAAACTACTCTTCCAATATTATTTGGTTTTGTACTATTTTATAACATCCTATACTGTGTACTTTACTATTTTATTAAAGATACAGTTAGTTAATTCTTATGAAGAATATTAAACATATTTTTTTTGATTTAGATAGAACTTTGTGGGATTTTGAAAAAAACACTACTGCTGTTCTGTATGATTTATATGAAAATACTCCAGAATTAAAAAAATTAGGAAATAAATTTCAATTTGTAAAAAGGTATAAAAGCAATAATAACCTTTGTTGGTCAGCTTATTATAGAGGTAAAATAACAAAAGAACAACTAAGGTTAAAAAGATTTCAATTAACACTTGAAAGTTATTTCATAAACAACGTAAAACTAGCTATAAAACTAAATGAAAAGTATATAGACCAGGGACCAAAAAAGATAGGTTTATTAGATAATGCAAATGAGATATTAGAATATTTAATGTCTAAAAAATATAAACTACATATTATCACAAACGGTTTTTCTGAATCTCAAATAGTTAAATTAGAAACAAATAATATATCTAAATATTTTAATACGATTACTTGCTCCGATACAGTTAATTATCATAAGCCAAATAAAAAGATATTTGAAATTGCTTTAGAAAAAGCTAATGCAACTAACGTAGAGTCAGCTTATATTGGTGATAATTTCCATGTAGACGTGAAAGGAGCATTAAATGCAAAAATGACTCCTATATATTATAATAGAAAAGAAAAAAAAACTTTTTCGAAGAATAAAGATTATTATACAATCAATAATTTAATAGAATTAAAACAAATTTTTAAATCTTAACATTTTCCTTTGTATTTTTGTACTTCAAAAATTTACGATGGAAAATAATACAAAAAGATATACTGTTACCGCAGCATTACCATATGCTAACGGACCATTACACATAGGACATATTGCTGGGGCTTATTTACCTGCTGATATTTATGTAAGATATTTAAAAGCTAATGATAAGGACGTAGCTTTTATCTGTGGTAGTGACGAACATGGTGCAGCTATAACACTTAGAGCAAAAAAAGAAGGAATTTCACCTCAAGCAATCATTGATAAGTATCATAAAGTCATTGGTGATTCTTTTATTGATTTAGGAATAAACTTTGATATTTTCCATAGAACATCAAGTAAATTACACCATAAAACAGCACAAGAATTTTTCTTAAATTTGGATAAAAAAGGTGTTTTCACTCAAAAAACTTCTGAGCAGTTTTATGATGAAGAGCATAAGCAGTTTTTAGCAGATAGATATATTGTAGGTACGTGCCCTAATTGTGGGTTTGAAGGAGCTTACGGTGATCAATGTGAAAAATGCGGTTCATCATTAAGCCCTACTGATTTAATCAATCCAAAATCAACACTAAGTGGAAAGACACCTATTTTAAAAGAAACTTCATTATGGTATTTACCAATGGGGGATCATGAAAAATGGTTAAAAGAATGGATTAATGACGGGACTATAGATGGAAAAAAACTACATGTACCAAAAGAATGGAAAAATCAAGTTTTAGGTCAATGTAACTCTTGGATAGATGGTGGCCTTCACGACCGAGCTATGACAAGAGATTTAGATTGGGGTGTTAAAGTGCCATATGAAACAGCCGAAGGAAAAGTATTATACGTTTGGCTAGATGCACCAATTGGTTATATTTCAGCAACAAAACAGTGGGCTGATAATAATGGGAAAAATTGGGAAGATTACTGGAAAAATGAAGATACTGAATTGGTACATTTCATTGGAAAAGATAACATTGTATTCCATGCCATTATATTTCCAATTATTTTAAAAGCACATGGTGATTATATTTTACCAAAAAATGTTCCTGCCAATGAATTTTTAAATTTAGAAGGGGATAAAATATCAACATCTAGAAATTGGGCTGTATGGGTTCATGAATATGTAAAAGATTTGCCAAATAAAGAAGACGTGTTGAGATATGTTTTAGGAACAATTCTTCCTGAAAATAAAGATGCTGAATTTACATGGAAAGATTTTCAAGATAGAAATAATAACGAGCTTGTTGCCAACTTAGGAAATTTTGTAAATAGAGCTATCGTATTAACTAATAAATATTTTGATGGAGTTGTACCTACTCAAGGAGAATTATCAGAGGAGGATTCATTTATACTTGATGAATTAAAAACATTTCCAAATAAAATAAGCCATGATATTGAACATTATAAGTTTAAAG
>CALTNV010000049.1 GCA_943845485.1 uncultured Flavobacteriales bacterium
TTCTGATGCTATACACTCACCTAATGAGCATTATGGAGTGTTTAATTATTTTAAGGGGATTGAAACAATACCTCATTTTTATAAGGAATATACAGCTTTAAAAACAAAGTAGTAGATGTTGTTACATAAAATATTGAAAAGAGTTATAGTTGTACTTGCTGTAACTCTTTTAATTTCTTGCTCACCTTACCAAGGTGTTGAAGTTTCAGAGATTACCAATATTGGTATTTCAAGTATTAATAATAGTGGGATGGCTGAATTTGTGGTTTCAGCAAAAATAAAAAATCCTAATAATTATCAAATTCATTTAAAAGATGCAGAAATAGATGTTGTTATAAATAATCTTTTTTTTGGCACACTAACCTTAGAAAATGGATTGAAATTAAAAGGTAATGAAACAAATGTGCAAGATTTTTTTTTAGCATTAAATATTGAAAGTTTATTAAAGGAAAATTTTATTCAAGCTGCAAGTTTATTAATTGCTGAAAAAGTTGAGATTAAGTTAAAAGGCTTTGTTAAAGTTTCTAGTTTTGGATTATCTCATCAAATAAAAATAGATGTTATAGAAGAAGTTTATACATCTGAAAATTGGTTGAAAATATAGTTTATGATTAAATATAACCCTAAAAATTGGTTCTCTTATATTTTTAAATATTATAAAAGTGATACTATATCAATTTTATTTTGGGAGTTAATAGCAATAGCTGTTTATTCAATAATAGTTAGTTTAGTGTTTGGATATGCTTCTAACAAAACAATGTGGTCTTTTCAAAAAGTTGGAGTTCAAGGTATATTGAGTTTTATTATTTCTATGCTATTAGTTTTTCGTATCAACTCAGCTTATGATAGATGGTGGGAAGGAAGGAAAGCTTGGGGAGTATTAGTTAATAAATCACGAAATTTATCATTAAAAATAGTTGTTTATTTTTCAGAAGAGAATGATACCAAATTATTTTTTTCTAGAATGATAGGTAATTATGCTCAAGCTTGTAAGCAACATTTACGTTCATATTCAGATTTAGATAAATTAGATCTCAATTTTGATGAGAAAAAATATTTATCTACAAAAAAACATATACCTAATGCGATTGCAAAATTGATGTTTAAAAAGATAAAATTAGCACACAATCTAGGTAAAATTTCATCTGAAGACATGATTGTTATTACAAAAGATTTAGATGTTTTTACTGATGTTATTGGTATTTGTGAACGAATAAAAAAAACACCCATTCCTTTTAGTTATAATATATACTTGAAAAAGGTGATTTTAATATTTTGTATTTCTTTACCTTTTGGTTTGGTTTCTGTATTTGGCTATTTTACCTGTTTGTTAACGACCTTTACCTTCTATGTTTTTGTATCATTAGAAATCATCTCAGAAGAGATAGAAGATCCTTTTGGTACAGATGATAATGATTTACCTTTAGATGATTTAGCTGTTACGATATCAAATAATAGCAAAGAAATTTTACTAGAAGATTAAACATCTATTAACTATCTTTGCAAAAAAAATATAATTTTAGCATGATATTAAGTCAACTCAAATTTTCACTTGTTTTATTTTGTTTATTTATAAGCTTTAATTTATCCTCTCAATTAGTAGCAATTAATTTTGATAAATTAATTGAAATACCTTTAAAATTTAATCAAGAATTTATTTATAGAAATAATATAAGCACGATCTCTGCCCAATATAGTTCAAAAAGAGAAAATTCTGTAATAAAAAATCTTCAATTATTTGAGGTGTATGAATTTGATTCGTTAGGTAAAATTATAAGATTTACATCTAATAAAAGTACGCTTGGAAAAGATACTTTATCTTATGAGTATAGATATCATTCAAAAAATCATGATATACCTTTTAGTATTATTATAAAAGATCATTATGGTTATTACAGAAATGATTTTGAATTAGATAAGTTTGATAGGGTTATTAAAGAGAAACATACACGTTTTTCTTTAAATAATAATAGAGAGGTAGTTATTAAAAATGAGGTTTATAAATATGATACTATTAATGGGAATTTAGCTAAAATTAGTTTTAATAGTAAAAATAAACCTTACAAAACCTCAGAGTTTATTAATGATTCATTAGGGTATTTACGTGTTATTAAACAAACTTATAATATTACTAAAAGATCTACATCTGAATCTTTTGATTATAATGACAAAGGTTGGGTTTCATTCTATACAAAACACCTTAAAGGTACTGATTTAAAAGAAGAGTATATATATGATATTCATGATAATATTATATATAAAAACGATTATCAAAATAATGTTTTAAAGAAGAAAACAGAGTATATGTATAATGAATATCTTCTTTTGTTTGCAGAAATTAAAAATAATTTTTCTGAAAAAATAATTGAAATAGTTAAATATAAATATGAGTATTTTGACTAATTTCCATTTTAAATGGAAAAAATTAAAAACACCCCTTTTCTTAAACTAGTATTTTCTTTGATTTTTGGTATAATTATTTCAAATTATATTCAATTAAAGTTTTCTTTCTATTTCTTTATTCCTCTTGTTTTATTAGTTACAGGTTATTTTTTTTTAGTAAATAAAAGAGTGATTACAAAGACATTTATTTCTTTAATTTTATTTTTTATAGTTGGTTTTTCAATTACTAGTTTAAAAAGTGAGAATAGAAGTTTATTGGATTATCAAAAAATCAAGTCTTATGCTGGAATTATAAAGGAAATTAAAGAGGTGAAAAACTTTCAAAAAGTAAAAGTTAAATTATCTGAAGTTGAAAATTTCGGGTTTTTATTTTTACCTGATTCTTTAAACATTGAAGTTGATGATACAATATTTTTTTCTTCAATGCTAAAGCCTATAGAGAATAACTTAGCCATTGGTGGGTTTGATTTTTATAAATATTGTATTTACCATGATATTCATTTCTCTAATTTTTTGAATGATCATATAACAATAAAAAAAAATAATAATAAAAGTTTTATTACTGGTTTAAAAAAATCGATAATTACTCGTTTAAATATCATTTACAAAAATAAAGAAGTAAATGGTGTTGTTAATGCATTATTATTAGGAAATAAGCTTAATCTGGATACAGAGACTAAACAAGTTTTTACTGACGTAGGGGGGATGCATGTGCTTGCTGTTTCTGGTTTGCACGTTGGTTTTATTGTGTTGTTTTTTAATTTAATTTTTAAAAGGCTTAAACGGTTTAAATATGGTAAAATAATGTATTTTATTTTGCTATCTTTTACCTTGGTAGTGTTTTCTTTTATTGTTGGAAATACAAGTTCTGTAGTACGTTCAGTTTTTATGTTTTTATTATTTATAACGTCAACCCTTTTACAAAAGAAGAATAATTCATTGAATATTTTATTTTTTTGTGCTTTTGTATTGTTAGTTATAAATCCTTATAATTTATTTGACATTGGTTTCCAATTAAGTTTTTTGGCGGTATTAGGTATTATCATTTTTTATCCCTTTTTAGAAAAACTGTTCCTACCTAAAAATATAGTTTTAAAGTTTTTATGGCAATTAAATTTAGTTTCTTTATCTGCACAAGTTTTTACATTTCCTTTAATCATTTTTTATTTTCATCAGTTTACATTTCTTTTTTTTATAAGCAATTATATTACTTATTTTTTGGCAATTTTACTAGTTTTTGCAACTTTAGTACTTCTGTTAGTAAGTTTCTTATCTTTAAATTTTTCTTTTTTAATTTCTGATTATTTAATAACTCCAATAAGTTTAAAATTTTTAAGCCTTCTAAAATGGATTTCTAGTTTTGATTATTTAGTAATTAAAAATATATTTTCTGACCGGATAATTTTATGTTTATTTTTTACAATTGCTATTGTAATAGTTAGTTTGTTTTATAAATTTAGTAAGGTGAAGTTATATACTTTCCTAATAATTGTTTCATTAATACTATGTTACCATCAATATTTACACTTTTTGTCACTTAAACATTTTTCTAATAAGTTTTATAGTTATAATTCTTCCAGAGATTTATTTACCTATCAAAATGGGGTAGAGGCTTTTCATTTTTACGATGATTCTACAAGCTTTAGGTCTTTTAATAATTTTGACAGAGAAAAGAAGATATTAATATCAAAATATATTAATATTTCTGACTATGATAATAGCTACCTTGAGTTTGATGATTTAGTTTTATTTTTAAATAATAATATCATTGAGCTTAAAAATTTAAAATTTAAGGATAAAGAGGTGATTATTTTTTATAAAAATCTTAATCCAAAAAAACTGGTTGACCTAAACAAAGTAACTCAACCAGTTAAATTAATTTTAAATAAAAAAGGTTATTCTAGTTTTATAAAAAATACTAATGTAACAATACTTAAAAATTAGGTCTAAGTATAAATTTGTTATAAAAATCATCAATGTGTTTTACAATTTCTTCGGGCTCATCACAAATAGTAAATAAATCCATATCTTCGGGCGAAATATTTTCGTACTTATCTAGCATTACATTTTTTATCCAGTCAACAATTCCTGTCCAAAATTCTCTTCCAACTAATACTATTGGAAAACGTTCAATTTTTTGAGTTTGAATAAGTGTTAAACTTTCAAATAATTCGTCCAATGTACCAAAACCACCAGGAAGAACAATAAATGCTTGTGCGTATTTTACAAACATAACTTTTCTAACAAAGAAATAGTCAAAATCAATTGACTTGTCAGCATCAATATAAGGATTATGATTTTGTTCAAATGGTAGTTTTATGTTTAATCCTACCGATGTTCCTTTACCTAAATAAGCACCTTTATTACCTGCCTCCATTATTCCAGGTCCACCTCCTGTTATAACTCCATAACCTTGTTCTGTGAGTTTTTGAGCAATATTAACAGCAAGCTCATAATATTTTGATCCTTCTGGAGTTCTTGCTGATCCAAAAATTGATACACAAGGCCCAATATTTGAAAGCTTTTCAAAGCCGTCAACAAATTCAGCCATTGTTCTAAAAATTGTCCAGCTATTGTTTGTTTTTTTTTCGTTCCAATCTCTGTGTATTATATTTTTTTTCATATATGATTATTCTTAGGTTTTTTTAAGATATAATAATATACAAAAAAAATATAATAAGTTTCCCTATAGAGATTTGTTTACTTTTACTCCATCATATGGCTTATGTTTCCATCTTTTATGCGACCATAACCAGTAAGCAGGATTGTTTTTAATTTCTTTTTCAAGTAACAAAGCACTTTTAGTAATAATGTCGCCATTGGCTTCTTCTTTTGGAGTATCTGAAATTAGAGTGAATGTTAATTCATAATATCCTCTTTTTACTTTATTAGCTGACATAAATATTATTGGCATGTCATTTCTTTTAGCTAAAATTTCAGGACCAAAGATTACTGGGGTATCTTGATTTAAAAATCTTAACCAAAAACATTTTTTTGGATTACTTGGAGATTGGTCATTTAATAAACCAAGGTTAATAACTTTACCTTCGTTCATGTATTCTTGAAACTTTTTAATATTGTTTGTAGGTACCATTTCCGAGCCAAACCTGCATCTGCTTTTCTCTAAAAAAGCTCCAAAACCTTTGTTTGTTAAGGGTTTTCCAACACCTAATGCTTGACCATCAAGATATTTATCCATTACCAATATTAAATATTCCCAATTATTATAATGGCCTCCGTTTAAAATGGTTGATATACCTTTTTGATTATAAATATTTACAACTTCTGGGTTTATAAACTTAAATCGTTTCAGCGCTTCTTTTTCACTAATCGTAAATTTTTTTACACCTTCTACTAATAAGTCGGCCATGTGTTTGTAGTATTTTTTTTCAATACTAATAATTTCTTCTAATTTTTTTTCAGGGAAAGAATTTGTTAAATTCATCCTTACCACATCTCTTCTGTATTTAAAAATGTAATAAAGTAAGTAGTATATAA
Organism: uncultured Flavobacteriales bacterium; assembly: GCA_943845485.1. The sequence goes on from CALTNV010000049.1 coordinate 5,902, forward strand.
AATCAGATATTTTATATAAAATTGGAAAAGGCAAAATTGATAATGGAAAAAGAAATAAATAGTATAAAATATAATTCATCATTTTTTAATGCATTTTAAGTACAACAAATTTAAGGTTTTAAAAAGAATCTGAGTTGTTTTGATTTATAAAATAAAGATTAAGTTTATGAGGTTAGATAAATATTTATGGTTTGTTAGGATTTTTAAAACAAGAACTATTGCAACTAAAGCTTGTAATACAAGTAAAGTTTCAATTAACGATAAATCTTGTAAGGCATCAAGGATAGTTAAAGATGGAGATCTTTTAAATGTAAAGAAAAATGGGATTATTTATTCATTTAAAATTTTAGGATTTCCTAAAAGTAGGGTTGGTGCTAAATTAGTAGAGGACTATAGAAAGGATTTAACACCTCAATCTGAACTTGATAAATTATTAATGATAAGAGCTAAATTTACACCTCTTAGAGATGCGGGTACAGGAAGACCAACTAAAAAGGAACGAAGAGATATGGAAGATTTTTTTAATGATGATGAGATTTTTGATGATTGGTTAGATGAAGATTAATTGATTTAAGTATTTTTGTTAAGCTTATTACTTATTTAAAATAAGAGAATAGATAATTATAAATTATGAAAAAAAGAAATATTTTTCCCTTATCTGTAGTTGTTTTAACTATGGCCATATCTTGTGATTCAAGTGTCAACTCTGAGAAAGTAAACATTGATAGTTTACATACAATTAACTGGGAGTATATGGATACTACCGTTAAACCTCAGGATGATTTTTATCAATATGCAAATGGTAATTGGCTTAAAAATAATCCTGTTCCTTCTACCGAATCTAAAGTAGGAAGTTTTTATGAATTAAATGAAAAAAATAAATTAAAACTAGGTTCAATCCTTGACAGTGCTGCAAAATCTAATTCAGTTGCCCACTCTTCAAGTCAATTAATTGGTGATTATTACACTAGTTTTTTAGACACTTCGAAAAGAAATGAATTAGGAGTTTCTCCTATTCAGCCAGATATTAATTATGTCAATGAAATTGATATTAAAAAAGATTTTGGGAAGCTAATGGCAGAGTTTAAATTAAAAGGATATGGAAGTCCTCTTGGTTTTTATGTGATGCAGGATTTAAAAGAGGTAGATGCTAATGCTGCTTATTTTTTTCAAAGTGGATTATCTTTACCAAGTAAAGATTATTATACTGATGAAAATAAACAAACGATTAGAAATGAGTTTTTAAATTTTGTTTCTACTTTACATCAAATAGCAGGTGATGATAAAGAAACTGCAAATGCTAAGGCAGAAACTATATTACGATTAGAAACTTCTTTAGCGGCTGTTTCAATGTCACCTGTTGAACAAAGAGATTTTTCTAAACAATATAATAAAATATCAATAGGCGAACTATCTTCTTTGTGTGAATCGGTGAGCTGGAATGATTACTTAAAAAAGTTAAACCTTTCTTTAGATACTGTAATTGTTGGTCAACTTGATTTTGTTGCATATTTAAACGCTTTTGTTCAAAATAATAGTGAAGAAGATTTAAAAACGTATTTTAAATGGAATATTTTAAACTCAACAGCAGGTGTTTTAAATAGTGATATGGCCGAAGCTAATTTCTATTTTTATAGTACTATTTTAAAAGGTGTTAAAGAAATGAAACCATTAAATGAGCGTGCAATCTCTTCTATCAGTAATAGTGCTTTAGGGGAAGCTTTAGGTCATGCTTTTGTTGATAAATATTTTACCTCAGATGATAAAGTAAGAATCAATAAAATGGTTGATAATATTATGTCAGCTTTTCAAGATAGGTTAAAAACTTTGGTTTGGATGAGTGAACCAACAAAATTAAAAGCTTTAGAAAAATTGAATTCTTTTGGTCGTAAGTTAGGTTATCCTGATGAGTGGACAGATTATTCAACTTTAAATATAAGTAAAGATGATTATTTTGGAAACTATTTTGCTAGTGTTGCTTTTTCAACAAAAGAAAATTTAGATAAAATTGGTAAACCTGTTGATAGAACTGCTTGGGAAATGGCACCTCATATTGTAAATGCTTATTACACGCCATTTAATAATGAAATTGTTTTTCCTGCAGGAATTATGCAACCACCTTTTTATGATCCAAAAGCAGAAGATGCTATAAATTATGGAAGAATTGGTATGGTGATTGGACATGAGTTTTCTCATGGTTTTGATGATCAAGGTGCTGGTTTCGATGCTAATGGAGCGATGAAAAGTTGGTGGACAGATGAAGATAAAATGAAGTTTGATGAAAGAACAGGTAAATTAGCTACTAGTTTTGAAACATTTTGTCCTTTTGAAGGGGTTTGTGTAAACGGACAATTGACATTAGGAGAGAATATTGCTGATTTAGGTGGATTAACATTTGCTTACTATGCATACTTAAAAACAGATGAAGCTAAATCAGGAAAGAAAATTCATGGATTTACTCCAGAGCAACGTTTTTTCTTATCTGCAGCTCAAATTTGGAAAATTAATTATACCGAGGCTGCAATGAAACAACAAATTGCTACAAATCCTCACGCTCCTGGAAATTATAGAGTTAACGGTCCTTTTAGAAATATGCCTGAGTTTTTTAAAGCTTTTGATGTCAAAGAAGGAGATTCTATGAGATTACCTGAAGATGAAATATCAGAAATTTGGTAATCTAAATGACTAACCATAAAAAAAGCTGTGTTTTTAACACAGCTTTTTTTATGGCATATTTTTAAAAAAGCCAAGTCGTTGGTAATCTTGATTATTGATGTTGGATTTGGAAATATTTGCTTATATTTATCCTTAAAACACAATCTATGCGCCTAAGAAAATTAAACATTGATAAAATTTTGTTCCTTGACATTGAAACTGTGCCTGAAGTCTATAAATTTTCGGATTTAGATGAAAAAACAGGAGAGTTATACCTTCAAAAAAACAGGTATATAATCGAACGTGATGACTTAAGTAATGATGAAATATATGAACGTGCAGGTGTATTTGCCGAATTTGGAAAAATAGTTTGTATTTCGGTTGGTGTTGTGCGCACTAATTCAATGGGCGAAAAAACAATTACAATGAAATCTTATGCCAGTCATGACGAACATAAATTATTAA
>CALTNV010000050.1 GCA_943845485.1 uncultured Flavobacteriales bacterium
AAAGAACCAGAATCCGAAGAAGTAATAAAAAATCCAACAACTAAAATAATGGCTTATCCAGAAGAAATTGATGCTAAGGGGTATTGTTCAAGTAAATAAAATAATATTCTGTAATGATTAATCTTTTAATTTTTTTTAACTAGATTTTTTCACGAAAAGTCTTCTATTAATAACAGATACACGATTACAATGATGTTTTTTGGGTGTTTTTTAAAGGGGTTCTATCTTTAAGGATTCTTTTTTATTTAAGGTTCTTAAAATCTGTAACTATATTCTAAATTAATCAACCAAGATCTTGTTAAACCATCAGGTCTTACATCTCTAACAATAAATGGAATGGCATAGTTTAGTTGAAGATTACTATTCCTGTCAATTTTATAATCTACATAAATATTTCCATTTAATGTTAATCCTTCAGATCCTTCAATAATTACTTTGTTATTGTTTTCATCAGAATATTCATCATTTCCTAAATGGTATATTGGCAAAATACTAGGAGTAAGTACTAATTTATTTGTAATACTTAAAGGATAAGATACTCTAAATAAAACATCCCCTTTTCTAATATATTTATTTGTTGATTGATAAGTACTTAAAGGATTACCATCTGAATAATCAGAAGATAAATATTCGTTTTTATTTTGAGTTAATGGTTGCTGGTAGGCAAAGACCAGTTGAATTTTTTTAATTTCATAACCTAAACCAACCATTAAATCAAAAGTTCCTAAACTAGATTGGTAATCCATAGGTAATGGAAGGTCATTTAGTGTTTGGTTTGATTGATTTAAAGGTATTTTAAATCCAGAAGTAACAGAAAATTCTTTTGTAAATTTATAGGTAGATGTTAAAAAAATATCTGAAACATTAAATGCATTTACTTCGTTTCCATTTTGATTTAAGGCGGTTATTTTTAAATCTGCACTAAGTTTATGATTTATTTTTTTTGAATAAGCTCCATAAAATGCAGTAGTGAAAATATTATGGTCAGCTTTTCCGTAATTTGCTCCTATTTTTATTTGATTTAAAATAGGGTTCTCTTCTTTTGCTATTTCACTAATGGAATCTGATGTGTTAAACTCTAGAGGTGTAAAACCTTCAATAGTACAAAATCCTGCATCACTACAACCTTGAGCTCTAGTTTGTTGTATTGATAATATTGACAGAGTGATGATAAGTAGTATTTTGAATTTTTTCATGATAGTAGTATTATATTCCATATAAAGATAAAAAAGTACCACTATAAATAGTGATACTTTTATGTTTTAAACATTTTTTTGGGCTTAGATAGATAATTCTATAATTTCTTTGATTTTATCTAAAGTAACATGTCCTTTTTCTCCCAATTTTAGCCATCCACGTTCCGTGAATTTATCTTCTATATGAGGATAAATCTTATCTGTCTCGTTAGTATATTGGCTAAGTTTAATATCTACACCTAAAGATTTAAAAAAACTAGTTGTTTTATCAATAGCTTTTCCTGCAATTTCCTCATTTGTACCTTCTGTGATATTCCAAACTCTTTTACCATATTGAGTAAGTTTTTCTTTTTTATCATCAAACATTACTTTGTATAAATTAGGCCCAACAATAGCTAATGTTCTTGCATGGTCAATATTATAAACAGCTGTTAATTCATGTCCAATCATATGTGTTGCCCAATCTGTTGGTACACCACATCTTAACATTCCGTTTAAAGCCATGTTCGCCGAGTACATTAATTCACTAGCTGATTCATAATCATTTGGATTATTGATTATTTTTGGAGCTACTTCAATTAATGTTTTTAAAATAGATTCAGCAAATCTTTCTTGTAGTTTTGCTGAGCTAGGATATGTAATGTATTGTTCTGTAGTATGAGTAAATGCATCAATAATACCATTTTGTATTTGACGTAATGGTAATGATCCCACTACTTCTGGATTTAACAAAGAAAACTTTGCGTATAATAAAGGTCCTCCAAAAGCTTTTTTGTCATTTGTACTGTGATTTGTAATGACTGCTCCAGTATTCATTTCTGAGCCTGTTGCAGGTAATGTTAAAACAGTACCATAAGGTATAACTTTAGTTAATTGTTTACCTAGATTTTTATCAACAATATTCCAAGGCTCACTTTCAGTAAATGGTATAGCTGCAGAAATAAATTTTGTGCCATCAATTACAGAACCACCACCAACGGCAAGAATAAAATCAATTTTTTCTTTTCTTCCTAATTCAACAGCTCCCATTAACGTTTGATAACTAGGATTTGGTTCAATACCTCCAAATTCAATCACGTCAAATATTTCTAAAGCATTAATTACCTTATCGTAAATTCCATTTTTTTTAATAGAACCACCTCCATAAGTAATCATTACTTTACTATTTGCTGGAATTAAGTTTTTAAGATTTTTAAATTGATTTTTACCAAAAACTATATTTACTGGGTTGTAATATTCGTAATTTAACATGTTTTGTTTTAAATTTCTACAATAAATTCTTGATGAGGTCTTCTTACTTTAGGATAATGTTGATAATCATCTTTTTCAGATCTATAACCTATTGGACAAGCAACAACTGATTTTAAATTTAGCTTATCTAAACCTAGTAACTCGTCATATTTCTCCTTTATGATACCTTCCATAGGACAACTATCAATTTTATAGTGAGCGCAAGCTGAAAGGATATTTCCTAGTACAATATATGCTTGGTTTGCAGCCCATTTATCATGGGTGTCTTCATCATATTGAGTAATACCCATCATCATATTCTTGTAACCATCTAATGAACTAGCTTCTATTTTTCTAGTTTCAACAATATTATTAATAAAATTATCAACAAATTGTTCATCTATATTTTTTTCAATAGCAATCACTAATAAATCAGAAGCATCTGCTACTTGAGATTGATTCCAACTATGACCAACTAATTCTTTTCTTAATTCTTCATTCTTCACATGAACAATTCTAAAAGGTTGAAGACCATATGAAGAAGCTGTTAAATTTGCGGCTTTTAAAATTTCTTCCAAAGTTTCTTTATTGATTTTCTTAGTGTTATCAAAAGCTTTAGTAGCGTATCTCCATTCTAAATTTTCTGTATATTTCATGATTATTTATTTTTCTAGTGTTTAATTGTTTGAACAAATATAAGGATAGTAATTTATTAAATATTGTTTATAATGTTAATGAATTTTAAATTCATAAAAAAAGAGCTACATAACATGTAGCTCTTTTAAGATTATTTATTTTGTAATTAAACTACACCTTGATCTATCATTGCATCAGCAACTTTTACAAAACCTGCAATATTTGCACCTTTAACGTAATCTACATAGTCACCCTCAGTTCCAAATTTCACACAAGAAGCATGAATGTCAGACATAATTGTTTTTAATTTCGCATCAACTTCTTCTCTAGTCCAGTTAAAACGTAAAGAGTTTTGAGACATCTCTAAACCAGAAGTAGCAACACCACCAGCATTTGAAGCTTTTCCAGGAGCAAATAATATTTTTGCAGCATGGAATTTTTCAATAGCTTCTGGAGTAGAAGGCATATTTGCACCCTCAGAAACAATTATGTCTGACATTCATGCTTCTTGTGTGAAATTTGGAACTGAGGGTGACTATGTAGATTACGTTA
>CALTNV010000051.1 GCA_943845485.1 uncultured Flavobacteriales bacterium
ACTTTACTGCTCTCAATATCTCAATGAACTTTCTTTTAACTTCAAAACTGATAACCGTTGTTGTCAGTTGCGGGCACAAAGATACGTAACTCTTTTCCCTTTTTCCAAACTTTTAATGATTTTTTTTAAAAGTTTTTTCAAAAAAGGCTTCAGAAAGGATTGAATGCCCTTTTTTTAACTCAAAAACCAATGACTTTAACCCTAACATCTCTTTTTTTACTTTATTCACTTTAATTACTGGATCATAAATACCTAAATAAACATACATCATAACATCATCATCAATTAATTTGACCTTAAGTTTACTCTTATCAATAATTAACATTTTATATACCTGCCAAACTTTAGGAGCTAAAATTCTATTTCTTTTTGAACCAATACCAATAATCAAAAACTTATACATATTTAAAGGAATAATTCTATTTTTTTTTAAAAAAGAAACAATACTTTTAAAACCATATGCATACTCCATTGTTTTGTAGTACATAAAAAGACCTAAACGTGTATAAGTTACAAGCCAATAAAAAAAACTTACCTGATAGCCATCTGGTGCAATTAAAAACAACTCATCAATGTGTTTATTAGTGTTAGCAACAAAAACAGATGCTAATCTTCCTCCAATACTATAACCTAAAACAGAATATTTTTTCTCATTTGGAAAAACAAAAGCAAGTAAAGATTCATGAATATCAACAAACTCTTTAATTGATATAGGCTCCAGTTGTAAATCATTATTATAAAAAGATTTACTACTATGGTAAAATAAATTTACAGAAAGAACAGTATAATCATTATACACCCCTCCCATCAATTTTACTATATTATTACTCTGACCAAAACCATGAAAAACAAGTATTTTATTTTCACCAGTACCAAAAACCTTGTATTCTAATTCATATTTATTTTTTTTGAAAATTTTATTCCCATTTTCCATACTAATAAAAATAATTTAATTTACCTTCGCAGGTTAGAATGATATAAACACCTACAATATTACATTTTATGCCAAAAAATACAAGTATTAAGTCAGTTTTAATTATAGGTTCCGGGCCTATTGTAATAGGACAAGCATGTGAGTTTGATTATGCAGGATCTCAAGCGTCAAGATCATTAAGAGAGGAAGGAATTGAAGTTACTTTAATTAACAGTAATCCAGCTACTATTATGACTGATAAAGTAGTTGCTGACAATATATATCTAAAACCTTTAACTCCTGAATCAATCATTGAAATTTTGGAACAACATAATATTGATACTGTTTTACCTACTATGGGAGGTCAAACAGCATTAAACTTATGCATTGAATGTGACAAACAAGGTATTTGGAATGATTTTAATGTAAATATCGTTGGTGTTGATTTAGACGCAATAGAAATAACTGAAAATAGAGAAGCTTTTAGAGATTTAATGGAACAAATTGATGTTCCAATGGCACCTCAAAGTACAGCTAAATCATTTTTAGAAGGTAAAAATATAGCACAAGAATTTGGATTCCCTCTTTGTATTAGAGCATCTTATACATTAGGAGGTGCTGGAGCTGCGATTGTTTATGAAGAAGAAGAGTTTGATAAACTCTTAACTAGAGGTTTACATATATCTCCTATTAAAGAGGTTATGATTGACAAAGCTTTGATGGGATGGAAAGAATACGAGTTAGAGTTATTAAGAGATAAAAATGATAATGTTGTTATTATTTGTTCAATTGAAAACTTTGACCCAATGGGTATTCATACAGGAGATTCAATAACAGTTGCTCCTGCAATGACATTATCAGATAAGACATATCAAAAAATGAGAGATATGGCTATTAAGATGATGAGAGCCATTGGAAATTTTGCAGGAGGTTGTAATGTGCAATTTGCAGTATCTCCAGATGAAAAAGAAGATATTATTGCAATTGAGATAAACCCAAGAGTTTCGAGATCTTCAGCATTAGCATCTAAAGCAACAGGGTATCCTATTGCAAAAATTGCATCAAAATTAGCTATTGGATATTCTTTAGATGAATTAGACAACCAAATTACAAAATCTACTTCTGCTTTATTTGAGCCTACATTAGATTATGTAATTGTAAAAATACCTAGATGGAATTTTGACAAATTCCAAGGAGCTGATGCCAGATTAGGTTTACAAATGAAATCTGTAGGTGAAGTAATGGGAATTGGAAGATCTTTTCAAGAAGCATTACAAAAAGCATGTCAATCATTAGAAATTGGTAGAAACGGTTTAGGTGCAGATGGTAAAGAAGAAACAAATCAAGATGTCATCTTACATAAGATACAACATGCAAGTAGTGATAGATTGTTTAGAGTTTATGACGCTATAAAGCTAGGAATACCAATGAAAACAATTTTTGAGAAAACAAAAATTGACATGTGGTTTTTAAGACAGATTGAAGATTTAATTAAATTAGAAGGTAAAATTGAAAAGTACCACATAAAGGACTTACCTAAAGACTTACTATACGAAGCAAAACAAAAAGGTTATGCTGATAGACAAATTGCTCATTTGGTAAGATGTTTAGAGTCAGAAGTATATAACAAAAGAGAAGAATTAAATTTAAATAGAGTTTATAAGCTTGTTGATACTTGTGCCGCAGAATTTGAAGCAAAAACTCCATATTACTACTCAACATTTGAATTTGAAAATGAATCAGTAAGTACTAATAAAAAGAAGATTGTTGTTTTAGGTTCTGGACCAAATAGAATTGGTCAAGGTATTGAATTTGATTACTCATGCGTACATGGTATTTTAGCTGCTAAAGAATGTGGCTATGAAACAATTATGATTAATTGTAACCCTGAAACTGTTTCTACAGATTTTGATACTGCTGATAAATTATATTTTGAACCAGTATTTTGGGAGCATATATATGATATTATTCGACATGAAAAACCTGAAGGAGTTATTGTTCAGTTAGGAGGCCAAACAGCATTAAAATTAGCAGAGAAATTAGAACGCTACGGAATAAAAGTAATGGGGACTTCATTTGAAGCATTAGATTTAGCTGAAGACAGAGGGCGTTTTTCGAAACTATTAAGTGAATTAAACATTCCCTACCCAAAGTTTGGTGTTGTTGAGTCGGCAGAGCAAGCCATTGAGTTATCAAAAGATTTAGGTTTCCCATTATTGGTTAGACCTTCTTATGTTTTAGGTGGACAAAAAATGAAAATTGTTCTTAATGTTGAAGAACTTGAACACCATGTAGTTGATATTTTAAGAGATATGCCTAATAACCAAATATTATTAGATCATTTCTTAGGAGGGGCAATTGAGGCAGAGTCTGATTCAATTTGTGATGGTGAAAATGTGAAGATTATTGGGGTAATGCAACATATAGAGCCTGCAGGAATTCATTCAGGAGATTCTTACGCTTTACTTCCACCATACAATTTAGGTGATTTTGTAATGCAACAAATAGAAGATATTACTAACAAGTTAGCTATTGCATTAAAAACTGTAGGTTTAATAAATATTCAGTTTGCAATTAAAGACGATGTTGTTTATGTTATTGAAGCAAACCCTAGGGCTTCACGAACAGTCCCTTTTATAGCCAAAGCATACCAAGAACCATATGTAAATTATGCTACAAAAGTAATGTTAGGAGATAAAAAAGTAACTGATTTTAACTTTAAACCTGTAAAAGAAGGATACGCAATTAAAATACCTGTTTTCTCCTATGAAAAATTCCCTGAAGTTAATAAGGAGTTAGGACCTGAAATGAAATCAACAGGAGAAGCTATTCAATTTATTAAAGATTTAAAAGATCCATTTTTTAGAAAAATATATTCTGAAAGAAATTTATACTTAAGTAAGTAATAAACATGATTATTTTAGGTATCATTAATTTTTTAAGAACTGTACTCATTTTGATTGGGATATTTGCCTTATTAAAATTTATAGGAAAATTAATTCTAATTAAAAAGGCAAAACAAACAGAAAAAAAAAATCATAGAAACACATATTCTGAAGCAGAGAGCAAAGAAGCAAATAAAAGGGTTGGTAAAACAACCCTTCATTTGTTTAAAAAAAAGAATAAATCTTCCTCAAATAGAGATATTGATGCAGAAGATGTAGATTTTGAAGAAATTAAATAAACCAAGAATGAAAAATATAAACCTAAAAAAAATACTCCCTCATATTGTTGCTATAACAACATTTATAATATTAGCTTACACTTATTTTTCTCCTGTTCTGGAAGGCTATACCATTAAACAAGGAGATATAGAGTCTTTTAAGGGGATGTCTAAAGAAATAGTAGACTTTAGAGAAAACTTTGATGAAGAACCACTATGGACAGGAACACTGTTTTCAGGAATGCCTGCATATCAAGTATCTACAAAGTACCATAGTAATATTATTAAAACTATTGAAGATCCTTTAAACATTTTAAATCATCCTGTTAAATTAGTGATGATTGCATTTATAGGATTTTATATTTTATTACTATCCTTAAAAGTAAACCCTTATTTGGCCATTATTGGATCAATTGCATTTTGTTTTTCGTCTTACAACTTTATAATTTTAGAAGCTGGACATAACTCTAAACTTCATGCAATAAGTCTTATGCCTCTACTATTTGCAGGGCTAATTTTAATTTTAAAAGATAAAAGATGGAAAGGATTTATTTTTCTTTCAATTGGAGCATCCTTAATATTTTATGCTAACCATCTTCAAATTACTTACTATACATTTTTAGCATTAGCAATACTAGGTATAGCTTATTTTGCTCAGATGATGAAAGAAAAGAAATACAAAACATTTTTTATTAATACTGCTATTTCTATTACAGCAATATTTATTGGGTTTTTAACAAATTTTGCTACCGTTTATAACACATATTCTTACGGTAAAGATACTATGAGAGGAACATCTGAATTAACTATAAATGCAGATGGAGCCTCTAATCAACAGAGAAGTACGGGATTAGATATTGATTATATTACTAACTGGAGTCAGGGCATTTCAGAATCTTGGACTTTCTTAGTGCCTGGATTAAAAGGAGGAGCAACCTCTGCTGTTACCTTACCTTCAGGTCAACAAGTAAATAGTTACTTCGGAGACCAACCATTTACTTCAGGTCCAATTTACTTTGGAGCACTAATTTGTTTCCTAGCAATTTTATCTTTTGTTTATATAAAAGGGTGGCTTAAATGGGGATTGTTAAGCGCTTGTATTTTAATGCTTCTTTTATCTTGGGGTAAAAACTTTATGCCATTAACCGAATTTTTTGTTCACAATTTCCCTTTCTATAATAAATTCAGAACAGTTTCCATGACACTGGTAATACTTCAATTTGTATTTCCGTTTATGAGTATTTATTTTTTATATTCAATTATAAAAGATAAAACTATCATAACTGAAAATATTAAACCTTTTTATTATATCAGCGCAAGTTTTATGTTGTTATTGGTTGTAATGGCAATATCTCCTACCTTATTTACAAACTTAATGAGTAACGAGGAAAGTAAACAAATTTCAGAATACCTTAAAGATCCTAGAGCAACACAACAAGTAAATGAATACGTAAAACAGCTAACAAACTTTAGGTCTGCAAATGTAAGTTCAGACGCGTTAAGATCTTTATTTATTATTTTAATAGGTTTTATTAGTATACTATCTTTTATTAAAGGTAAAATACATCAAAATATTTTATTTATTGTTTTAGGTTTAGTTATAGTAATAGATTTATGGTCGGTTAATAAACGATACTTAAATAATGAAACTGACAATAAAGGAAACTATGTGAGTTGGGTTGAAAGAGATGTTTACAATGGGACAATAAAGGCTTCAAATGCTGATAAATCAATCTTACAGTTAGAGGAATCTCAAAATCCAATTTTATCAACAAAAATAACTCATAAAATTGACTCTTTAAAAAAAGATAAAATTAATAACGATTTAGATGATATTAGAGTTAAAGGATTTGAAAAAGAAAATATTCAATTTGAAGTTTTAAATTTTAATACCAACTTTAGAGTTTTAAATTTAGCTACAAATACATTTAATGATGCAAAGACGAGTTACTTTCATAAATCTATTGGAGGTTACCATGCTGCAAAACTTGGAAAATATCAAGAAATTATAGATTTCTATTTAGCAAAAGAAATTAATGAATTAAGAGGTGGTGAAAATTTAAATGAGCTATCATTAATAAACACACTTAACACAAAGTATATCATATATAACCCAAATCAAGCGCCAATTACAAACCCTTATCACTATGGCAATGCTTGGCTTGTAAGTTCTATTGAATTTGTAACATCTGCAAATGAAGAAATATTAAAAATTGGTGAAGTAAATTTAAAGGAATCAGCAGTAACACAATCATCTAATAAAGGTAAGATTACTAAAACAGAAAATTTAAATACTATTGGATACCTTAATCAAAGTGTATTTTTACCAAATTATTTAAAATATGATGTCAATGTAAATGATGAATCTTTTGCCGTATTTAGTGAAATCTATTTTAAAAATGGTTGGAAAGCTTATATTGATGGAAAAATTGAAGATATTATTCCAGTAGATTATATTTTAAGAGGTTTAAACATTCCAAAAGGTAAGCATACAATTGAATTTAAGTTTGAACCAAGTAGCTATAAAATAGGAAACATAATTGGGTATGTTTTTTCAATTACTTTACTTATT
>CALTNV010000052.1 GCA_943845485.1 uncultured Flavobacteriales bacterium
TGCATTTTCTAAAGATTTTTTTGTAATGATATCAGACGGTTTTTAATCTTTTTCAAGTAAATAACGTATGGACTCACCTGCTTTTTCACACTCTATAACCTTAGCTTGACCAACAGCAGGATTAGATGAATTATATGGCAATGCCATACCCAATGCTTCTATTGCACTAGCCATTGTATTTGCGGTATACATTCCACCACAAGCACCAGCACCTGGACATGCACTCTGTTTTACTTTTTTAAATTCTTCTTCTGATATTGTTCCTGCAACTTTGGCTCCCCAGGCTTCAAAAGCAGAAACAATATCTAATTTTTCATTATTTAAGCATCCTGAAGCAATAGTACCTCCATAAACAAGAATTGAAGGCCTATCAGTTCTAATCATAGCCATTAAAGCACCTGGCATATTTTTATCACAACCAACTATAGTAATTAACCCGTCATAGCTCATCCCTTCTACCACAGTTTCCATTGAATCTGCAATAACATCTCTTGAAGGCAAAGAGAATCTCATTCCAGGAGTCCCCATAGAAATACCATCACTAACCCCTATAGTATTAAAAATGAGTCCATTTAAATTAGTCCTTTTAACACCATCTTTAACGTGTAAAGCTAAACCGTTTAAGTGCATATTACATGGATTACCTTCGTAACCTGTACTAGCAATACCTACAAATGCTTTATTTAAATCTTCATCCGTTAAACCTATAGCATGCAACATTGCTTGTGCAGCTGGCTGAGTTTCATCTTGACTTACCCTCTTACTATACTTGTTTAATTCGCTCATCAGTTAATTTCAGTTTTGCTTATTTTTTTAATACTAAAAAAGCCCTCCTATTAAAGGGAAGGCTTTATAATTATTTTATATATAAATTATCCCTATGCTAGTTAGCAACGACATTAATAATGACAATTATAGAGTTAATTATGACCATTTAAATTTAAATTAATTAAAAACAAAAATACATGAATATATTTACAAATACAACAAAAATTACTTTTTATTTGGTTTATAAATAAGTTTAATCAACACTGGCAATAATAACATATCGGAAACTAAAGCGACCAATAAAGATAAACTAACAAATAAACCAACATAATAGGTAGCCATAAAACTAGAACCCAATATACTTATGAAACCAAAAAATAAAATAATAGTTGTTAATACCAAAGCTCTACCTGTAGATAAATAAGTTTTCTCCAATGCCATGTCTATATCATTATTTTGCAACTCTAATTTCAATTTACTTAAAAAATGTATTGTATCATCAACTGCAATACCAAAGGCAATTGTAAAAATAATGCTAGTAGCAATTTTCATATCAATACCTAAAAACCCCATTAAACCAAAAATAAATAACAAAGGAATAAAATTAACAATTAAAGCTATCAAAACCATTCGTAAAGATTTAAAAAGAAAACCAACAATGAGTGATATCAATAAAAGAGCAATTGACAACCCTTGAATTGTATTTGAAACTAAATATTCATTGTTTTTATCAATGAGCTTAGAAGTCCCAGTAGTAAAAACTTCATATTTTAAATTCAAATCCCCTAAAGCATCTACAAAAAGTTTTTCTCTTTTCTTAAACTCTAATCCACCATAGTCAGATATCCTACCAAAAATTCTAACTGTATTTGATTCTTTATGATATACAGAAGATAAAGCATTGTTCTTTAATAATTTAAAATATAGTTTTTCAAGTTTAAGAGAATCTGTATCAACAATAGATTTAGCTAAACCAAACTTACCTTTTTCTGCATTTAAAGCATATTTATAAGCAACAATAGGACCATTCAAAGTTTTAGATTCAAAAATAGATTTCACTAATGATTCAATTGTATCCACGTCGTTTACAACATTAGTGTTAGATATTTTTTGATTAGGATTTAATTTAACAACAACTTCCAGTGGCCTCACTCCGGAATAATTTTCTTCAAAGAATAAAAAATCTTGCTTTACTGGATCATCGTTTTGTAAATCTTCTAACAAAAAATTATTTACTTCTACTTTTGATCCTTGATATATAAAAAAAGCTACTAACATTAAAAATGCAAAAATTACTTTTGATTTATTTGCCATAATAAACCTATATATTTTTAACAAAGTTTTATCCCAAAGTAATTGTCTATTATTTTGAGCTTTAGCTTTAATAGCGTTTTTATTATTCAGATATAAATAAACATATAAAATTAAAAATGAAACAATGAAGGTTACCAACACTGAAATACCAGTAAATAAACCGAATTCTTTTACGGGGGAAATAGATGCAGTTAACAAAGTTATAAAACCTATTGCAGTAGTAAAAGATGTTAAAAAAGTGGCTTTCCCAATTTCATTAAAAGTAGTTTTTAGTGCTGGCAAATGATTTTGTCCCTTTCTTAAACACTCAAAATACTTTGATAAAAAATGAATTATATCAGACATCCCTACAATAAAAACAACTGTAGGTGTAATTGTTAATAAAATGGTAAGATCTTTACCCATCAAATTTATAATTCCTGCAGTCCAAATTATACTTAAAGATAAAATAAGAACAGAAATTAATACATTGGAAAAACTATTAAAAACTTTCCAGATGATGATAACAACCAACAAAAGAGAAATAGACATAAATAGTATCAATTCATTCTGGATAATATCTATGTAATGAATTTGACCAACACTTCGACCAGCAAGGGCAACTTTTTTAAATTGAAAAAGAGCTAAACATTTATGAATATTTTTTGCAAGAACATCTGATTTGTTTTTACTTAAATAAGGAGTCGTTTTAACAAATAAACACAAAGATTTGAAATCCAATGAGATTAAATTTCCATACAAAAGAACACTATCAGATTTCAATAAAAAATCATTGATTGAATCATGACTATATAGTGGTATATCAAAATAATTACCAACAAATGGAGATTTTAAATAATGAGAATAATTTGTGATTGAATTAACTTCAATTACGTCATCTAGTTGACCAATTAATCGAGTTAAACTATCTACATTATTTAAAAAATCTTTATTTAAAATACTAATGGAATCAGAAATTGAAAGTAAAACAAAATCATTATCTGGCTCAAATTTTTCTCTATGAGCATAGTAATCTTTTGTTATTGTGCTATTTTTTGGAAAAAACGCCTCAAAATCATAAGATAGCTTCAAAGAAGTTGCTTGATAAAAAAGAAAAAAAGTAGTAACAAATAAAAAAACGATAATAGAAATTATAATAGACTTATCATTTTTATTATTAAATTTCATAAGAGTTAAATTTATAAGTTATGGATAAGAAAACAATAAGCATTAAAAAATTAAAAAAGAAAATTTGGTTTAACTTATTTTCTATTGTAAAACTTCCTTTAGCATTTATTACAAATTTAAGCATAAATGAAATAACTGATGAATTATGTGTAACAAAAGTTAAATACAATTACATAAATAAAAATCCTTTTAAATCAACATACTTTGCCTCTTTAAGTATGGCTGCAGAATTAGCTACAGGTATATTAACCACATATCATATACAAAATTCAGAAAAAAAAATAGCTTTCATTGTCACTTCAATGAAAGCAGAATTCAACAAAAAAGCAAAAGGGACTACTTTTTTTAGATGTGACCAAGGAAATGAAATTAAAAAATTAATAAAAAACCTTAACCTAAAAGATGACAAAGGAAAAATTTCATTAATAGTTAACGGGTACAATGAAAACAAAGAAACTATATGTCAATTTACTTTTGAATGGTCATTAAAAAAACAAAGCTAAACGCTTTGTTTTTTTAACTTTTGTATATTTAACAAGTATTTGCACATTTCATACTCTTCAACTTGTTCAAAATAATTGAAAATCTCGTTAAAAAAAGAATTGTCATCATAGAAAGGATGGTAATCATTAAACAACACCTCTTTTTCTTTTGTTTTTTCAAGCCACTCACTTCTTAATTGGTCATCCTCAATATTATTACTTTCAAAATCATCTATCACTTCAATAGAATCAAACTCATTATATTGAGATAATATTAATGTAAGATTATCAAGTAAGCCTAAATAAAGTTTATTAATTAATAACTTAGATGAAAGCTTATCTTCATATGTTGAAAATAAAGGACTATCAGTTTTATTTTCATTAACTAAACCTATATGTAAGTCAGATAAAATTTCAATTTGCTTAAAATTTTCAGAGATTTTTTCATTAAGGTTATTAATATCTTCTCGTATTTTTTGTTTATTAAATTTCATAAGATTTTTTTTAAAAAATAATCCAAAAAACATGCCATAAAAAAATCAACCTTTTAGTTGACTTTATAATTTACTTGTAAGAAATTTATCAATATAGATGATTAACTAATAATTATAAACAAAATGAACGATATTGAAAACAAACATTTAATTGAAGTAATTTTCAATGTATTTAATACTGATGATTTAGTATTTGAACATAATTGGCTTGAAAATTTAGACGTAATGAATGATGATGCTGAGTATTAAAATACTTGCTTAAATGTATTCGTACAAATTTCATGACCCCCAATAAATTTAATAATTATTGGAGAAGTAATATCACTTTGAAATTTATTTTTGACACAATTAATTTGATCAGAATTAACAAATTCATCGTTCACTCCATATATGAGATAAAAAGTTGAAAATTTAAATTTTTCAATTAATTTACTTGTATCAACATCCTCAGCAAATTTACTACCCCAAAAAACTATTTTATTAATGGATAATTTTGTTTGCCCTAAAAATCTAGACATTGTATTTCCACCTTGAGAAAAACCAAGTACATTAATTTCTATATCCTGATAGTCAAAATCTAAAATTAATTTATCTAAATTTGACAAATACAATAAATAGTCTTCAACTTTATCAAGTCTATCTTCAGAAGTCATCCAAGTACTCCCTACCCTTCCATTAAATCCTTTTATATAAAACTGATTTAGCGCTTGAGGAGCAATAAAAAGATTTTCATCAGATGAAAAAGCCTGAAACTTGTTAAGAAAATACTTACCCAACTGTCCATAACCATGAAAAACAATCCAAATCTTTTTAACCTTATTAGATAATGATTGGGAAAGATAAAAACTTGCGTTAATAGAGGTTTTAAAATTATATTTTTCCATCAGTATTAACCAGATGAAGTTCTCTTTGTGGGTAAGGAATTTTAATTTTATTAGCTCTGAACTGTTCTATTATTCTAAATCTCAATCTGCTGGTTAAAGTTTCAATTCTAAATACTTCATCAGTCCAAAAATATAATTCAAACTCTAAAGCAGAATCTCCAAACTTAGCAAACCTCACAAAAGGTCTTGGGTTAGATGCAATTTCATTAAAATTCCTTGTAGAGGCTAATAAAATATCTTTAACTAAATTAACATCAGAGTCATAACTTACACCAACAGCAACATGAAATCTAGTTTTTTGATTATTATGAGACCAATTAATTACATTTTCACTAATTAATTTTGAATTTGGAACAACTATAATAATGTCATCTCTGGTACTAATTTCTGAGGTTCTTATTGATATTTTATTAACTCTACCAATTAAACCTTCAACTTCAACGATATCATTTAACTCAACCTTTCCTTCAAACAAAAGTAAAAAACCTGAAGTCATATCATTAAATATTTGTTGAACTCCAAGACCAAAACCAATTAATAAAGCAGTAGCTCCACCTAAAATATATTTTAAATCTAAACCATAAACTCCAAGAATTAAAGAACCGCCGATAATCCAAATAAAATATTTTACAAGCGTAAAAGTTGCTTGTTTTCTTGAAATACCACTTATATATTTAATCTCACTAAAAAAAACTCTTTTAGTAATTTTAATCGCCACTTTAGTAAAAAAGTAAATGACCAATGAAATTAAAATACTAAGTAATGTTACTTCAAACTTTTGGTAAACGAATATTTTATAACTTAGAATATCATTCATGATATAATTAATTTATAGGTGTTGCATATAAATCAAAATGATCAGCAGAATCAATTTTAACTTCTACAAAATCCCCTATTCTAACATAATTCTCTTTCTTAATCAACACTTCATTGTCAACATCAGGGCTATCAAACTCTGTTCTTCCAATAAAGTAATCCCCTTCTGCCTTATCAATTAGTACTTTATAAATTTGACCTATATGCTTTTGGTTTAACTCATATGAAATATCTTGCTGAGCATCCATAATCATAGCAGCACGCTCTTCCTTAATCTCTTGAGGAACATCATCTACAAGCGTATGAGCATGAGTGTTTTCTTCATGAGAATATGTAAAAGCACCTAACCTATCAAATTTAGTCTCTTTTACCCATTCAAGTAATTCTTGAAAATTCTCTTCAGTTTCACCAGGGTAACCAACAATTAAAGTTGTACGTAAAGCTAAACCAGGATTTTCATCCCTTATAATTTTGATTAAATTATTCGTTTTTTCTTTTGTTGTTCCTCTTCTCATTGATTTTAATAAAGAAGTGGAAATATGCTGCAGAGGCATATCTAAATAATTACAAACTTTATTACTATTTTTAATAACATCTAAAACATCCATTGGAAAACCAGTAGGATAAGCATAATGTAATCTAATCCATTCAATACCTTCAACTTTTTCTAATTCAAGAAGTAGATCAGCCAACTTTCTTTCTCCATATAAATCTAAACCATAGTAAGTTAAATCTTGAGCAATCAACATTAATTCTTTAACTCCTTGAGCCGCAAGAGATTTTGCATTTTTAACCAACTCTTCAATAGGTGTAGATAAATGTTTCCCTCTCATTAAAGGTATTGCGCAAAATGAACATGGTCTATCACAACCCTCAGCTATTTTAAAATAAGCAAAATGTGTTGGTGTGGTTAACAACCTTTCACCAACTAATTCTTTTTTATAATCTGCTTTTAATGTTTTTAATAATTTTGGTAAATCACGAGTTCCAAAAAAAGAATCTACCTCTGGTATTTCAGCAGCCAACTCTTCTCCATATCGTTGAGATAAACAACCAGTAACATATAGCTTATCAATAAACCCATTTGATTTAGCTTGTGCGTACTGAACAATCGTATCTACACTCTCCTCTTTTGCATTATCTATAAAACCACAAGTATTCACAATAACAATTGCAGCATCATCTGAAGATGATTCATGCTCCACTTCAAAGTTATTCCCTTTTAACTGTGCCATCATTACTTCAGAGTCAAAAATATTTTTTGAACAACCTAAAGTAACAACGTTTACTTTATTCTTTTTTAATGTTTTAGTTTTCATTCTCCTCTAAAATTTCTACGCTTTAAATAACGAATCAACAAATTCGTATTTATTAAAAACTTGTAAATCGTTTATACCTTCACCAACACCTATGTATTTAACAGGAGTTTTAAATTGGTCGGCTATTCCAATAACAACACCACCTTTAGCAGTACCATCTAATTTAGTTAAAGCTAAGGCAGAAACGTCAGTTGCTAATGTAAACTGTTTAGCTTGTTCTAAAGCATTTTGTCCAGTAGAACCATCTAACACTAATAAGACCTCATGAGGTGCTTCAGGAATTAATTTCTGCATTACTCTACGAATTTTAGACAATTCGTTCATCAAATTAACTTTATTATGTAATCGACCTGCAGTATCTATAATAACAACATCAGCATTTGAAGAAATTGCAGACTCTAAAGTATCGTATGCTACTGAAGCAGGATCTGCATCCATACCTTGTGATACGATTTCTACACCAACTCTTTCAGCCCATATAATTAACTGATCTACAGCAGCAGCTCTAAATGTATCTGCAGCACCTAAAACAACCTTTTTACCAGCTGATTTAAATTGACTAGCTAATTTACCAATAGTTGTTGTTTTTCCAACACCATTAACACCTACTACAAGAATAACATGTGGTTTTGAAGAAAAATCTGCCGTAAAATCAACCTGATTACCTGAATTAGACTCATCAAGTAATAGAACAATTTCATTTCTAATAACTTCGTTTAACTCTGAAGTATTTAAATACTTATCTCGTGAAATTCTTTCTTCTAATCTCTCAATAATTTTTAACGTTGTTTCAACTCCAACATCAGAAGTGATTAAAGCCTCTTCTATTGAGTCCAAAACATCATCATCAACTTTAGATTTCCCAGCAACTGCACGTGCTAATTTACTAAGAACTCCAGTTTTAGTTTTTTCTAAACCTTTATCTAAAGTTTCTTTTTTGTCTTTTGAAAAAAAATTAAAAAGTCCCATAAATATTTAATTTAAGCAAAAAAGCCTCTACCTACAAAAGTAGGAGAAGCTTAAATATATTTTAACGATTCTAAAAATTAGTTTTTAGCAAACCAATTTTTTATCTCATCATTATGTACAACTTCTTCTTTAAAAGAATACGCTCCTGTTTTTGGAGACTTTACCATCTTAACAACCTTTGAATGTTGTTTTCCACCACCTTTTTGTAAAGATGCAACTGTTTTCTTTGCCATGGTCTATTATTTATTTAATTTCTTTATGAACTGTCATTCTCTTTAAGATTGGATTAAATTTCTTAATCTCTAATCTATCTGGAGTATTTTTTCTATTTTTTGTAGTAATATATCTAGATGTACCTGGCATACCACTTTCTTTATGCTCAGTACACTCAAGAATAACTTGAACTCTATTTCCTTTTACTTTCTTAGACATTTTAAATCTTTTTTATCGTTTAAACTACGTGTTTTAAAACTAAAACAACAAACTAACTCTACTTAACGAAACCGTTAGCTTTAGCATCTTTTAATACAGCAGCTAAACCTTTTTTATTTATCGTTCTGATAACAGAAGCAGCTACTTTTAAAGTAATCCACTCACCTGTTTCTTCGTTATAAAATCTTTTCGTTACCAAGTTAGGATAAAACTTTCTCTTCGTTTTTCTTTGAGAGTGAGAAACGTTATTCCCAACCATTACTTTCTTACCTGTAA
This sequence comes from uncultured Flavobacteriales bacterium, assembly GCA_943845485.1. The sequence goes on from CALTNV010000052.1 coordinate 8,922, forward strand.
GTTCACAAACTCTAGACATCTCTAATATATTTATCTTGTAATAATATAATCTAATTACCAATTAGGGGGCAAAGATAATAAAAATGAATTAAATATCATTATAAAATATATTTAAAATTCATTTTTTTTATCGTCTTTCTAATTTTCTTTGGCAAATATAGCAATTAACCCCTTATTATACTTTTCTTTTTGAAAAATCTTTTCATTAAATAACCAAAAAGTTAAAATTGAGATAAATAAACCTAAGAAACTACCAGCAACAACATCCTCCAAAAAATGCTGAGAAAGATAAACCCTTGACAAACCTGCTATTAACGCTAAAAAAAAGCAAAAAACCTTACTTGGTAACGTTTTTGCTATTGTAAATGAGAAATATAAAAACAAGCTAAAAGCTGTTGTAGTGTGTCCAGATGGAAAACTATGATAAGAATGCATGTCTTTTTTAGACAAAACCAACCTAAGAGATTCTCCCATGTTTTTAAAGGCAAGATAAGGCCTATTAATGTCATCAAAAACAAAGTGTTTAAAAAACTGAGACAACAACAATAATACTATAGATAAAAACAATAGTTGTAGTCCAAAATTAAAATCTCTAAAAAAAAGAAAATAAACTATAATAGGAACCAATAGAATACCATCTCCAAGATAAGTAGCATAAGTGAAAAAGAGATCAAAAAAACGTGAATGAAATTGATTTAAAATCTGATGTAAAGCTATTCTATCTGTAAAAAAACCAGGCAATAGCATACTAATAAAAATATACACAAAAAACAATAACAAAACAACCTTATTCTTCGACACAAAATCTTTCATGATGTAAAAATAATGAAGAAAAAGAATATCTCATCAATTGAGTTAAAAGAAAAAATACCATTAACAAGTAAAAAATAACCATTAGTCAATTAACTTTATAGATTATGAAATTGGTTTATTATATTCGTAGATGATAAACTATAGAAATAAAAACAACATGAAATTATTTAAATCTGCAGTTGCCTTAAGTGTATCTGCTTTAGCACTAACTAATAGTTATGCTCAAAATAAAATCAAATATGAAGAATTTGATTTAGACAATGGAATACATGTTATTCTTCATGAAAACACCGCCGCTCCGATAGTAGCTGTATCTGTTTTATATCATGTAGGATCTAAAAATGAAAAATCTGACAGAACTGGATTTGCTCACTTTTTTGAACATTTACTTTTTGAAGGTTCAGAAAACATTGAGCGCGGACAATATGATAAAAAAGATTTAAAATGTCTAAGAAAGTAAAAGGAAATAGAGTTCAAGTTATTCTTGAGTGTACTGAGCAT
>CALTNV010000053.1 GCA_943845485.1 uncultured Flavobacteriales bacterium
TGTTGTTCTTGGCGTAACACCAACCACATCTCTGACTTCTTGAAGATGATTGATCTCATTTACGGACTTATAAGTATCATATAATTTTTGTATGTTTTCTTTTGTTAATGGTGCCACATGTGTCACGAGAGAACCTTCTGCTCTGGCATGTATAGAATCGTTTTTATTTACTCTAAATATTTCCACAAAACTACCTGTTTTCGTCTCGCATGTAAAAAAGGCTTCTTTAGCTATTTTTTCTCTAGCCATTTCTATGAAAGCCTCATACAATTGACTATAGGTATAACCCGAATTACTTTCAATATGGAATTCTTTATAAGAATAATAGGCTGCTCTTGCTGCTGCCTGCTTAAAAATACCACCTTGAATTTCATAAGAAATGTCTTGATTATCTTTTTCAGTATCATCTACAATTACTGGTTTTATACCTTCTACAAAATCCTCATAACTCATCGATTGATGAAATGTAGTAAACATGACTTGTTTACGCTTTGATAAAGTATCAAAGTCTTTTTTTACAATTTGCCTATCAACTGCTTTTACTTCATCAAAAGTTTTATTCTGAATAATTGCAACTGCTTCTGTAACCGTGTTGTAAGTTTTACCTGTACCTGGTGGACCGTAAAAGATTTGATTCTTAGATTGATTGCTAAAATTATTTACAGACTTAGTCTTAGCTTTTATACCATGTCCTTCTTTTAAAAACTCTATAAAAGCTTTTACCGAAGCAGAATAAAAACCATTGTTACCATATGATGGCGCAGAAGCATAAAAATATTTGCCCTTTTTATCTCTTTGGTTTTCTATTAAATCTTGATATAATAATGTCAGTATCGCAATATTTTTCTCTAAATAAATATCTTTCCCTAAGGTTTCATTCAGAATATCTATGGCACGTAAATAAGAATTAATTTTATTACTATTTTCAATTCCTCTTAACCAATTTGAGAATTTTTCTCTTATTGTTTCTGATTTTATATTATCGGAAGACTTAACCTCTTTAGATGCTTCCTTTAATTTGTTCTTTAAATTTAATTGTAATTCATCGAACTTATCATCACTAGGAATTAAATCATCAATGCCAGACTCTAAAACTGTTTGTTGAATTATTGGATAGTTAATATTTAACCAATTATAAATTAACTCTGGATTATCTATTTTGAACTCTCCAATATTTTTATAAGCTCGAATACCTTTAGGATCCCACTTTACATCATTAAATTTACTTGCCAAATTCTTATAAAAACGAATCAACTCTTGATTAGTTTCACCAGGGAAAACAATCTCTAAAAGCACTCTAAATTTGTTTTCTGTAGGTTTAAAAACCAAACCAACACTTCTAGTAGCGTTAGCACCACCACTCCTGTTAACTATACCTACAAAACAATAATTATTGTTACCTTGAAATACTAAACCATGTGCAAATTTACCACCAAGGAAATTCTTATCTTTTTTAGATGCACGTTGTCGCACCATAAAATTAAAACTTGGATCAATAGTATTTCTATAATTAAGTAAATACTCATGTATTTTTTGATGAAAGTGCATATCTCTTTATTTTATAACATTGTGTGTTTTACCTTCATCAAAATTTTCTATGAAAGTTATTCTTTTTTTTTTCAACTCGTCTAGATTATTTGAACACGATTTTTTATTTGTTATGAGGCAATGCCCTACAAATTCGGTTTAAGAATTATATGGTAAAACTTTTTTGTTTGCTTTTTTAGTTTTCAAATAAGGTAAAAACTAAAGGTATGCAATCTGCTTAAATACTGCAATAGGAAACAAATTAAATGACATTTTCAAATAATTGCGTGCCACTTGTAAATGAAGTTATAAAAGTAATCACCATCCTGCACCTATTTTATGATATCGGTCATAGTCGTAATTCTTTAGGTGTTTCAGTTACAACTATTTATATCATTTGTGGTTTTATCTAGTGTATTTGTATATACAAAATTGGATTGTATAAGTAATTAGGTTTGTATTTGCTATTAATTGCATATAGTGTTGCAAACAGTAATTTTTAAACTCAAAATTTTATTATTTTTTCCCTCTAATTATTGGTCCAAATTTCTTTTTTAAATTTTCAAATTCTTCTTTTGTAATCATATCAATTTCCAGTAACTCTTTAGCTTCTTTTAATTTGGAAATAGCTTCTTCTCTCGTCATTTTTCTGTTTTTGAGTAAAACCTCACCAGACTCAATAGCCAATTCAGTGTCCATTACACTCAAATATTTGTTTATACCAAATGCTCTTCCATTCATTTCTCCAAGCACCATAATTAGGTATAAAGGTTTGTTTTTACTACCTCTATGGTATGCTTTTATTTCCTTTACTATAGCTTTGGAGTTTTTGATACTATTACTAGCCATTGCTTGGGCATCTCCATTCATAGATGCCATAATACTTCCAAAACCAGCAGGCCTTCCCATTTTCACGAATTCGTAAGTTTTTTTTATTGTACTTCTAGATTTAGAAATTCCTCCTCGAGCTTTATTACCATAGCTCCCTGTGTATGTTTTTGAACTAAATTCTTGAGATGTCGGATTTCCTAGAATAACAGTATCCCCAACTTTAATAATATTTTTGTTCACTGTTTGATATCTGGTAATAGATGTTCTGTTTTTAATTTTTTTAAAAAAATTTATATCTTGAGTGTTCTCATAAGACAAAGAATCTAATTCTCTTTGTGCACTGATACTCGTAATTGTTACTAAAGTTACTGCAAATAATGTTATGATTTTTTTCATGGTTTTTGTTATTAAAGTTTAATTTGGTTTATTTTTTAAAATATGCGGTAAAGGTAGTTTGCCAAAGCAGCTCTCTGTTGCGGTAAACCGCAATTAGAAATGTGGATTTCCGCAAAACTAGTATGTGTCTATGCTTTGTAAATTTTTAAAAATCGATGCTAAGTCCTTGAGATAATTATACC
>CALTNV010000054.1 GCA_943845485.1 uncultured Flavobacteriales bacterium
ATATGATAGTCTCGAAATTGATAACCTTTATAATCAAGTGATTAAATTCACATCAAAACTACTGTTGCAGCATACTGATAATGAAGAAATAAAAAAAGTTCTTCATGAAATCACATGGATACTAGATGATGTTGATGATGTTTTTCTTTCAGCAATAGATTGCGAACGCGTTGTGGTTTCCCCACTAAATGACAATATGAAAACCATATTGGATTACTGTAAAATGTTTTTATCAGGCATGTCCATAAAAGCAGATACCCATGATCTTGAAATATTTACATTTTTAATACCTGCCGAAAAATTGTTTGAAGATTTTCTTTTTGGTTTTATAAAGGATGAATTTCAGCATGGCTATGGCATTAAAGCTATTCAGAGTCAGGGTGATAAGTTCGGCAATCAAAGACCTCTTGCAACTGAGAAAGATATAGAAGGTTTAAAAATAAATGATTCATTCAGATTAAAGCCAGATATATATATAAGCAGAGATTCAGGAGATATTATTTTGGATACAAAATATAAGGTAATTTATACTAAAGATGAAGCTTTAGAGTTTGACCGAAAAAAAAGTGGTGTGTCTATAAGTGATATTTATCAGATGCTCGCATATACTGTGAAGCTGAATGTACAAACCTGTCATCTATTGTACCCTAGAACATTGGGTATAGAGAGTAAACTTGGCACCCATTATGAGATTACTCATAATAACCAAAATGATGTTTCAAAAGTTTTTTATCACAGGTTGCCAACTTTAATTGACAATGAGAAGGGAGAATTATCTGAAATTATTGAAAACAAGGAAAAGGAATTATATAATCATTTAAAAGTTATTATGAATGAAAAGAAGAGATACTGAGAGATCTCATAATTATGCTGTTAAACCTTTTGATAATATTTTCAATAATAATTACCCTAAGCTACAGGCATGGGTTAAAAATCGTACACATTCTACTAAACCAAATCAAGAAGCTCGTCCTTTAAAATAGCTTTAAATACACGATAAAGATCATCTAAGTGTATTTTCAAATCTGTGAATTTTCTTCTTATAATTTCTCCATTCTTATTTTGGCAGTTAACTAGATATAATTTGTATGTTAATGGAGTGAGTTCTGTAAATTTAGGATTTGGTCTGAAATGATCTCTCATTAAACGCAAATGTCTTCTGCTGTATAATGACATTCCATCTTTCATATTAGTTTCAATCTCATTAACTATTCTTTCATCTAGTAACTTGTATTTTTTAGGAGACTGTATAATTTTATTCATTTCTTCAATCATTATCTCATATTTACTATCCATATTGAATTCAGTCGAGTTACTATTCTTGATTTTTTTTATTTCACAAATTGGAAGTAATTCAACAATAGATTGCACTTTATTCGTATCTACTTTTTTTAATATCTTTATCCACGACTCTTTTTTCTTACAAGCCTCATCCAATCTTCCATCATCTAAATTATCAAGTAATAATTGGTTTACGTAAATCAAAAACTCTTTAATATTTACTTCACTTATATTATTAACCCCAGCGCTATTCCAAATAGCTTTAAAATCAATAGTTTTTTTAGATTTTAATAAATAATCTTGAAGCAAAGCAATAGAATATGCAATTACATTTTTTCTAATTCTTCCCAAGGCATTTTTACCGATACCGTATTTTGTTTTCAATAACTTATAAAGGAGAAAAGATCCAATAATATTTACATAGTATTCCTCACTTATTTTTTTATTTTCAACATCAAAATACTCTCTTAATAATTCATATCGTTTTGTTGCACTTTGAACAGAGATAAAAGGTTCAACTTTTGTGCCTAAAGCACAGAAAAATAAAATAGTTAAATCAGTTTGATCTATTTTGTGATTCTGTGGAAAAAGATTCAAAAAATGTTTTTCATTTTTACTAAGATTTTTTTCTAAAGAATATTGACCTCGTGTTCGCTCAAAATAATAATAGTTATTAGTTTTTGGGTTTCTAAATTTTTTAGAACAAGTATGTAAGTTGATTAAATACTCTTCATTACTGGACAAATCAGACGATTTGACGGCATTTTGTAGATTGCTATTTTTTGCGATGGTAGATTGAATTTTTATAGAATCAATATTTCTTTTGATTTCAGTAATTTTTGCCATTACATTTACCTTGTCTAAATAAACATCTAATTTGGTCTTCTTTGCATCTTGGGTAGCAAAGAATATTGATGAGGTAGTTTGCCCACCATTTACAATTTGAAAGTTCTTAAAAGTCTTAACAGATTTATCTTCATTTAATATTATTTCAGAAACAGTGATACATAAACCATTATTATATGCTAAAAACATTTCAGGAGCATTGATCAGGGTATCTTTTATCCCTTTGTTTACTTTAACTCTAGTATTTAAAAAAGATCTTACATTACTCTCTAATAATCGCCCACCAAAGTCACTATATATATTATAAAGAAACTCACCGGGTAGTATAGTAATAGCAGTACCATAACTTGAATTACCTATTTGTGGTTTAAGAATAGTTATTGGCTTATCATAGTAATCTTTAACATCAATATCTAGTTTCTGGTTACTCTTATGTAATCTCTCTAATTCCTTTATGTCGTATATCCTGAAATTGTAGTCTATAATAGAATCTGAATTTGCTTTTGAAATTATTTTTGTTGCATCTACTTCTTTTTTATTAACAGCAGTATTATTTGTAAATAAATAAAAATCTATTTTTACAATATTATTTTTTATTCCTGCTGTATATTCCCTATTCAGTGCGGATAATACATTTGCTTTTGGTAAGTCGCACTCATTAGGTTTAATAACATAGTTCAATACTCTATATAATTGTTTAAATTGTTGCTCTACATCCTTCAAGTTAAGTTTTGAAACTTGTTTAGAATTATTATAATTCGCAATAAATAACGACAGGACAGTTTCATTTTCATTTATACAAAACCCGTCAATTTTTAAACTCCTTCCCCCTTCATTTGCTTTAAAATAAGGAGAGTGATGAAATTCAGGAATTAGCGCAGTATCTAGTAAGTAATCTGAAACAATTTCACAAAATGCAGTTTCTGCATTGAACTGTGAATCTTGTATAATTTTCTCTTCAATTAACGTTTTTAAGGTAGCAAAATAACTCATTATAATTTTATTAATTCATTTATATTGACAACTAGTATATCCTGTTTTTGAAGATTAAGGCTATATTCTACTTTTTTAATAGAGCTTGAAATTGATGCACTTGCTATTCTGGGAAACTTAGAATCTACATCGTAGATTTCTGGTCCATTTATAATTTGAAACCCAAAATCTAAGTATTCAATTTCTGCTTCTGCCAAATACCCTACCTCTAATAGTAAACCTTCAAATTCAAATTTCGCATCAAAATCAGCCTTTAATAATTCTTCAATTTCTTTAACAATAAACGGTAATGAAGGGAATAATGAATCCTCATTTGTCTTATGTCTTTTTACTTGATAGACAGCTAGGTATAACTTATCTAAACCACTACAGTCTAATTGGTATTCATTACTTATTTTTATTTCATATTTGTTGTTTGAAGTAGTACATTTTACCTCAATAGCTTGTGTGTTCGGAAATATAAAATCCTGATTCTGTTTTTTGGGACCAACCCAACTAGTAACAGTTTTTAATAAACTTTCTTTATTATTTTTCAATAACAATTTAAGCATAGATAGTTCGGCAAATAGACCAATCTGTCCATTCTCTGACAATACACCCGTTTTTTTTGATTTAAAAAAATTCATCCAAGACTTTACCCTTTTCAAAATATCTAATATAACCAAATCGGTAGTAGCATTCTTTGCAGTGTCTACAATGTCAGCAATAAAAGTGTAAAAAATATCTTCTTCAGTATTTCTATCAAGTTTAATACTATAATAAGTATCTAACTCAGTTGAACCTGGATCTGGAACTGGAAAAGTATCAATTTGTATACTATCTAGTGTATTGATGTTATTTATAATAACCTCAGTTTGTTGCCCTCCATTTTTTAATTGTAACAAAACACATTGCTGATTATCTGCCAATTTATCAATAGCTAATATAGTTTTGTACCTATTAGCATCATCAAAGTCAACAAGCTTAGTGTCATATTGTCCACCAGGATTAGCATCACGGATCAATTCTATAAATATTTTTCTTATGCTCATAACTTAATTAATATTATCATTTACCATTTGATTGACTAACACTTCAACTGAATTATTATTGATTGCTTTACTGTTAGGTAGGTAAGATGGCGTGGCAATTGATATCCCATATGGTATAGCTATATATTCTCCGGTATCACTATCTTTTAAATGTTGTAAACCATCATGCAAGTTCTCGCCCGATAATATTTTCTTTTTATCAATTTTTCCTTTGCCATAAAAGAACTTTGGTTCAAAAGCTAAAAAAGTAATAAGTGGCCTTTTAAGTTCTCCACAGGCACTTGAAACAGATAAAGTATTATCCCTACCAACAAACTTAGATAAATAATCAGAATCTGTTAGTTTCCCATTTCGCACCTTAAAATGATTTGGATCGTCTCGATCTTTACTGTTTCTTTGAGCTAAACCAATATCTTTATTAAGAAAAGTGAAATTACCCTCTTCGCCTGGTTTTCTTCCTACAATTGCTAAATCAACAGCTTCAAATCCCGAACTCTTGTAAAATTCAAATAATTTCTGTAAGTCTAAGCTACCATTGTTGTTTTCTATATTGTAATTGTTTTTGAATAAATCTAAGTCACCATCTAATAAGACATTGCTGAATACTAATTTGTTATTAGCTGTAGGTGAAACTACTTGAAGTTTTTCTTTGATTTTATCAAATATTTCGATTAAGATATTGTGGTTTTCTATAATTTTATTTTTTTCGCGTGATATAGAGTTAGTGATAACCTCTCCTCCAGCCCAACTTAATCGCATAGGCCCGGCTACTCCCATTTTTGAGGTAACTGATAAGCTGGTAGTAGATTGTCTTATTTTAATTAAAAAATCTCTTGGTGATGCATTGCTTCTAATCATCGCAGAAATATTTTCATTCATGATAGTATCAGCATAGCAAATCTCACCAAAATCCTCTGCTATTTCAGAAGTTGTTATAATTCTACACAAATCAGCATAATTAGATCGATAACCAAACCAACGTCCCATTTGCATTAATGTGTCAAATGTTCTAGCATGTCTAATAAAGTAGCTTGTGTGTAAACCTTCCAATGTCAAACCTCGAGACATAGTATTTCCTCCAATAGCGATAACTTTTCGACCATGCGGGTATAAATGATAATCTAGGCTTTGTCCTTTATTATCTTTGTGTCCATTTACGACTAAAATCTCTACAGCGGCTACAAAACTTCTGATATGATCTCTTAAATCACTAAAATTTTCAGGTAAATCAAAATTATTATTTGCAAATGATTCATTTTCAGAATATGCTTGAGTGTAAAATTTTTGACTATTAACTTTCTCTTAATCCATCTACATTACTTCCATTAAATAGGTCACTTAATTCTGTCCACATTGTCTCACTATTGCTCTCAATAGCAACTTTAAGTTCATTCCAATATTTTTTGAATACA
>CALTNV010000055.1 GCA_943845485.1 uncultured Flavobacteriales bacterium
AAGTAATTATAAGTAGTTAATTAAACCTAAAAAAAACAAGTAATAAACTAATTTTAATTGAAACATTTTTTATTACAAAAAACAAAACTTCACTTATGATAAATGTACTATTAGTTGATGATCATAGAATAATTAGAGATGGATTAAAAGCTCTATTAGTAGGTGTTAAAGAAATTAACATCATTGGAGAATGTAATGATGGTAAAGAGGCTATAACATTTTTAGAACATAATAATGTAGATCTAATATTAATGGATATTAATATGCCTAATATGAATGGATTTGAATCGACAGCTTTTATCTCAAAAAAATATCCAGAAGTTAAAATTCTAGCATTGACAATGCATCAGGAAGAGAGTTATATTTCAAAAATACTTCAGGCTGGGGCTAATGGATATATGCTTAAAAATGCATCTAGAAAAGAGTTGATTCAAGCTATAACTAAAATAAATGAAGGAAACAGTTATTTTAGTGAAGATGTAGCTAACATAATGATGTCTAAATATTTAAACAATGGAGCTAATACTGAAAAGAGAAATGTTCAATCTTTTCATGATATCAATATAGATGACCTGACTAAAAGAGAGCACGAAATATTAAAGCTAATTGTAGATGAACATACAAATATTGAAATTGGAGAAAAGCTATTCATATCGCCAAGAACAGTAGATACACACAGAAGAAATTTACTTTTAAAAATAGGTGTTAAAAATACAGCAGGTTTGGTTAAATATGCTCTACAGCACAATTTATTAGAGGAATAATTAAATAAGACCTTCCCAAAAACTTATTACAAAAAAAAGAGGACTTACTAAAGTAAGTCCTCTTTTTTTTGTAATAAGTTAATAGCACTTAAATCAAACTAAAGTTAATTCTTCTTTATTACTATCAACGTTCTTTTTTTCTGGCGACATTAAATGCTCGTCAACAGGCAATTCATCGTGATTACCAAAATATTTCAACATCTTTATATGATCCGTAATAGCTTGTAAAAAAGTTTTTCTAGTATAATAAGGCAAATTATATTTTAATGCAACTTCTTTAACAATAGGTGATATTTTTTTATAATGGACATGGCATATATTAGGAAACAAATGGTGCTCTACTTGAAAATTTAAACCTCCCACATACCAAGAAAAACCTTTACTACCTTGAGCATAATTAGTAGTTGTGATTAATTGATGCGCTAATAAATTACCATCTAATTTATTATCATTATTTGGTAAAGGGAATTCATTATCTGGCATAACGTGAGCAGTCTGAAAAATTGCAGCTAATACCAAACCAGCAACAAAATGCATACACATAAATGAAACAAAAATAAACCATGCAGGTGAGTCAGACATTAGCATAGGTGCTACTAAGAAAACAGCAAAATACAAAATTTTTGCTATTGTTAGCTCAGTAAACAATCTTTTAATACTTTTAGGTTGACCATCTAATAACCTCTTTTTATTAAAATTTACTAATTGAACATATTCTTTTGCTGTCATCCAACTAACAGTTAATAAAGAGTAAAAACCCCAGGCATATAAAAATTGATATTTATGAATTTTCTTTCTCTTTTGATGAGGAGAAAATCTTAATAATGATACTGAATCAATATCTTGATCTAAGCCTTCAACATTTGTATAGGTATGATGAAGAACATTATGTTGGGTTTGCCAATTAATAGGATTCCCTCCAACTAAATATATTATTCTTGACATCCACTTATTAATAGTCGTGTTTTTTGAGTATGATCCATGATTCGCATCATGCATTACAGATAAACCAATACCTGACATACCAAACCCCATAATAATAAACATTAAGAAATTGAGAGAATTTGAATGAAATATATTAGTTAAAACTAAAACGAATGGAATAGTATATAACAAAACCATAAATATAGTTTTTAAATACATTTCAGCATTACCAGTTTTTTCTATATTGTTTTCTTTGAAATAACCATTAACTCTCTTTCTTAAATCTTTTGCAAAATCAGTATAAGAGTTATTAGCATATCTTACATTGGCATTCTTCATAAACTAAATTTTTTCTTAGTTTACAAACATAAGCTTAAAAAGCTAGCAAATCAATAAAAGCAATTAAATAAAACATCATTTAACTTAGTAAGAAAAAAAAGCAACGATAAACGTTGCTTTTTAAATGACTAGTAATTTATATTGACTAAACTTCACTATGTGACAAGATTACATCATCACCTATTGTACTACCAGGGTATACTTTTAAAGCTTCTTTTAAACATTCTAAAGAAGTTTTTAATTCTTCAATATTTAAAACATAAGCTAACCTAACTTCATTTAAACCTTTACTGGAAGAAGCATAAAATCCTTGAGCAGGAGCCATCATTATTGTGTTACCATTATGGTCAAACTCTTCTAATAACCATTGACAAAATTTCTCAGCATTATCAACCGGTAATTTTGCCATAGCATAAAATGCTCCTTTAGGTTTTGGACAGAAAACACCTGGTATACTATTTAAACCATCAACCAATACATCTCTTCTTAGTTGATATTCTGATGTAACCTCTTCGAAATAAGATTTAGGAGTATCTAAAGCAGCTTCACTTGCTATTTGCGCATATGTAGGAGGACTTAATCTTGCTTGCGCAAATTTAAGTGCCGTTTTCATAACTTCTTTATTCTTAGAAACAAGCGCTCCTATTCTAGCACCACACATACTATATCTCTTAGATACAGAATCTATTAAAACAACATTTTCTTCAATACCATCAAGGTTAAGAACAGAAAATGGTTTATAATTATCATAACAAAATTCTCTATATACTTCATCAGCAAATAAGAATAAATCATGCTTTTTAACAATATCTCTTAATTTCAACAACTCATCCTTACTATATAAATAACCTGTTGGATTACCTGGGTTACAAATAACAATACCTTTTGTATTAGGACTAATAACTTTTTCAAATTCTTCAACAGGTGGTAGAGCAAATCCTGATTCAATACTTGAAGATATAGGCTTTACTTTTAAACCAGCAGAAACTGCAAAAGCATTATAATTAGCATAAAAAGGCTCTGGTATAATGATTTCATCACCATCGTCAAAACAAGACATAAATCCAAACATTAATGCCTCAGACCCTCCAGTGGTAATAATAATATCATTAATATCTACATCGATATTAAACTCAGAATAATATTTAGTTAATCCTTTTCTATAAGTTTCAAATCCAGCTGAATGAGAATATTCCAAAACATTTAAATCATTATTTTTAATAGCATCTAAAGCAACTTTAGGTGTATCAATATCAGGCTGACCAATATTTAAATGGAAAACATGTTTTCCATTACTTTTTGCTTTTTCAGCAAAAGGAACTAATTTTCTGATAGGAGACTCTGGCATTAGAGTACCTTTATTAGAAATACGAGGCATAATTAATTAATTTAAAATATATAATTACAAAAATCAGAAATTTTTGATAATAATGCTTGAAAAATGTAATTTAATTTAGATTATTTAAATAGAATAATATGGTGAAATTAAAAAATAAACAATCACACCAGAAACTGCGACATACAACCATAAGGGAAATGCAATTCTTGCTATTTTTTTATGTGAAATAATTTTATTTTGTTTTGCAAAACTATAAGTAAATAAAACAAAAGGAATAACAACTACTGATAAAATAATATGCGTTATTAATATAAAATAATACACATATTTTAAAACACCTTCTCCTCCATATTCAGTTGCATTACTAGTTGCATGATAAGCAACATAAAGAAGTAAAAATGTTAAACTTAAAAGCAGTGATATATTAATAAAAGTTTCATGAAGTTTACGATTTCCTTTTTTTATAAAAAACACAGCAATAAGTAACGTTATTGCAGTTACTCCATTAATAGTAGCATAAATTTTAGGCAAAAAGGTTAAATCAACACCTTCAATTCTAACCCTAAACAACATGGTAACAACTAAAGGGATAACTATACTTATAATCCATATAATAGGACTATGATTCTTTTTATTTATATTCATTTTTATAAAGTTTAATTAAATCCTGTTTACATTTTTCTACTTCTTCATCACTAACACCATCATATATCCCCCTAATTCTTCCTTTTGTATCAACCAAAAAGAACAGGGAAGAATGCAAAAATCCACCTGGAGCATTATCATCCTCCATTGCATTAGCCAGAAATCCATAATAAGCAACATCATATAAATGATCTTTATCACCTGTTAAAAAACTCCACTTGCCATCGTCAATATGTTTAGATTTAACATATGATTTTAAGACTGTTGGTTTATCATTTTCTGGGTTTACTGTAAAACTTAAAAATTCAAGCTCGGAAAAATCAGAAAAATCATCAACGATATCTATCATATTAGAAGTCATGATAGGACAAATTGTAGGACAATTAACAAAGAAAAAATCAACCAATAAAATTTTATTGTCAAAATCAGATTTTTTCTTCAAAATACTATCCTGATTTAATAATTGAAAATTAGGTATATGATGATATATAGTATCTCCTACATTATAATTATCAAAGGGGTTAGTAACAACAGTTTTAGAACCGTAAATTGGTAACGAATCATTATTTTCACTATTACATGAAAATAATAAAATTGAAAATAAAAATAAAAGACTAGTTTTTAGCATATTTCCTAACCTCTTTCAACAACATACGTAAATCTTGTTCCATATTACCTAAATGAGAACGACCATATTTTCCACGAACTCTATTTTTTGAATCTATTAGAATATACAATACATTATTAGATTGTTTTAAAATCTCCAAATTCGCATTATGATTTATTAAAATACTGTCTTGAATAAAAGAATCTAAACTATCTGTTCTTAAAAACTCCCACTTATCCAAAACTAAATTAGCTTCAGTTCCCCTATCAATCATATTTAGAGTTTCCATGATATTTCTTTCAGTAGGTTGAATTAAAATACTCAGAAATAAAACCTGTGAATCTTTAACAAATTCAGCTTTATTTGAAACTGTTCTTAAGGTTGGATTTTGGTTATAAAACTCAACAATCTTAATAGTATTAGAGTACTTATTTAGATTTACTGTGTCATCAGTAACAATATTAGTAAACAATGGATAGCCAACTTTATGGTAAATTGAATCACCTGAGTTTACATCAAATATTTTACCATATATAGGAAGAGGAACACTTTTATGCTCCCCTTTTGATAAATAGTAAAAAAAAGTAAATGGAAAAAATAAAATTGCTCCAAATACAAATACTTTTTTAATTTGTTTATTCATTGCCTATTAAAAACTATACATTTCAGCTGCAGTTTTTATAGCAGCTCCTTCTGTAAATAAAATAAATGCTAAATAAATTATAAAAATAACATAAGGTATAATTAAGAAATTTCTAAAGTTCTTTCTCTCATCACCTAAGTGCATAAATGACATTACAATATAAGCCGCTTTAATTACAGTTAATACAATATAACCCCACTTAACTAAAAACCAAGCTGTTGATGTCGTATCAAAACCTGATTTAGGAAAAATGACACCAAAACCAACTTCAATAATTGTAAATAAAGAAAGTAATAATGTTACTTTAACAATCTTCTTTCTAATTTTTACACCTTCTTCTTCTGAATGATGAGCATCTAATGAATACTGATCATTAACAATTAAATCATCTCTTTCCATGATATATAATATTTTTAAATATGAACAATTAATTATATTAAGTAGAAGAATGTGAATACAAATACCCAAACTAAATCTACAAAGTGCCAGTATAAACCAACTTTTTCAACCATTTCAAAATGTCCTCTTTTATCGTAAACACCTTTAATAACATTAATTAAAATAATTAAATTAATAATTACACCTGTTAAAACGTGAAAACCGTGAAAACCAGTAATAAAAAAGAAGTAATTAGCATAAGCCTGAGGTCCATACTCATTATCTTTCATTGATGCTCCTTTATAAATTCTATGCGGATCATTTTCTTTAATATCCGTGTAAATCTTTTGAGCTTCAGCTTGAGGAATAATTTGACCGGTTGTGTAAGTTGCAGAAGAATTTTCACCTACATGAGCTCCTTGAAAAACTTTAATACCAGTAATTTCAGCGTGTTCACCATGACCATGAGAAGTTACTTTTCCATAAGAACCATCTGATAAAACAACCTTACCAAACTCTGAACCATGAATAAAATGACCCCACTCCCAAGCTTGTGAACCTACGAAGACAAAACCACCAACTACAGTTAATGCTAACCATTTAATTACATTTTTCTTATCATTTCGATGACCAGCTTCTACTGCTAATACCATTGTTACGGAACTAACAATTAAAATAAAAGTCATTAAAGCCACATACATTAAAGGATAATGACCTTCTAGTCCAGGAAACGCCTGGAAAACTTCTTCACCAATTGGCCATTCACCGTCATATTGATATCTTTTGAAACCTAATGCAGCTAAAAACCCTCCAAATGTAAGAGCATCAGATAAAATGAAAAACCACATCATCATTTTACCGTAACTCATACTAAATGGAGATCTATTTCCGCCCCATAATTCTGCCTTGTCGATTTTTTTTATTGCTTCTCCAGCCATACTTAAAACGAGTTAATTAATTATTTGTTTAAGTTAATTTAAAATACAAATTTAATGAAATAAAAATAAAAATAAGAATAAAAACACCCATAACAAACCTAAAAAATGCCAGTAAATTGATACTAACTTAATTTTAAGGGAGTTTTCTTGATTATTTATATTTAAAAGTACTCTAAAAAATACAATTATAAGATATACTAACCCTCCAAAAAGATGCAATAAATGTAATGCTGTTAAAATTGCTATATAGGAGGATGCATTGTTTTTATAGTTAATAATTTTGTTGTTTAATGGAGACAAATGACCAACATCATTAGAGGAGTAAAAATAACCATTATCAAATTCCAAAATATCGTTCTCATATGAAATAGTGTAATCATCACCATATGAACCTAACAAAAGTAACTGTCCTGATGGAGTTATGTAATATTTATTAAGTGGATTCATTAATTCAGTATCATTTATAGCATATAAATATCCATTCACAAAATTCAATTCTAACCTACTAGATGTAGATATTTCTTTCACATATTCTCCTTTTAAGATAACAACACCATCTCCTTTAAAAATATTATTTGAATTTAAAGGATTATGACCACTAATATCATTAGGAGAATAAAAAACACCCGTTTCATAATCTAAAGAAATAACAAAAGTTTCTTTTTTCTCGCCTAAAACCTCACCATTTAAATAGATATATTCGGATGGTGATATAATATGGTCAGCGGTAGAATTTCCAGTGCTATGCAAATAAACCCATCCCTTATACTGATAGATTGAAAACACAACTCCTAAAACAATGGTTAAACCAATAAAGATTAAAGATTTCTTAGTTTGTTTATTATATTTATAAGCTAAATAAACGGTTGCACTACTAATTAAAATAATTATAGTACTAATCCAAAAATCAACAGGTACTTTAACATGAACCCAATACATGTCACCTTTAGAAACAATATACGCACTAATTAAACCTGCAAACATCATAGTAATAGAACCAACACCAAACCAAAGTAAAGATTTAGCCGTTTTTTCTTTTAATTTTTTTTCTTCAACATTCATAAACTCCTCTATTTTATTAAATAAGCAAACTGTACTACTGGTAAATAAATAAACGATGCAAACATTACTTTTTTAGCATCTAAAACATCTAAACTTTTATACAATCTATATGCTGGAACACAAAACAATACTCCTGCAATTATAACAATCACTGCTGCAACATCACTAATCATAGGTTCAGTAAAAGGTAAAACCCAAGGCAATAATGATGACGGAATCATTAAACCAGAATAAAGAAGAATTAAAAAAGCACTTGATTTATCTTTCATTTTTGTTGGTAACAAACTAATACCCGCCTTATTGTAATCATCATACAACACCCAAGCAATAGCCCAAAAATGAGGGAATTGCCACATAAACTGAACAAAATATAAAAGACCTGACTCTAAACCGAAATCATTTGTTGCAGCAACCCAACCTAACAAAGGAGGCATTGCTCCGGGAATAGCTCCTATAAAAGTAGCCCAAGGAGTTTTCTGTTTTAAAGGGGTATATATAAAAACATATACAAGTAAAGAACCAAAACCTAATATTAAACAAGTAAGATTAACTTTATACAACAATAACACTCCTAACAAAGTGTAAGTTAAACAGGCTAACAAAGCTTCACTAATACTTAAAACACCCTGAGGTAAAGGCCTAGAAATAGTCCTATCCATTTTTTTATCAATATCCTTTTCTATAATTTGATTAAAACCATTAGAGGCACCTGTGATAAAAAATCCTCCAAGAATCATTAACACGAAATCTTGATAAGTAGCTCCTTGATCCCATCCAGCTAACAGAAAACCGCTTATAGCAGAAACTATAACTAAAAAAGATAATCTTGGTTTAGTTAAGGCTATATATCCTTTTGTTTTAGTCATTACAATTGATTATTTTAAAGCAAAGTTAGTAATAAAAAGGTGTGGTTTTTAATTTTTATTAATTTAAGTATTGTATTAATAAAATATTTTTTCATTTGGAAACAGATTGGTTTTTATACCTACCGAAAACATCATTTGATTATATTGATGAGAATCGTATCTATATTTGAACAATGCATATAACTGTAACTTAACTCTAGTATCAAGATCATACATCACTTTTAATTGATTAATAAAAACATGGTGTAACTCTCCTTGCCCAATAAAATGAGCATAATCATATGCTCTATTAATATAAGAATAAAAAATATCTTCCCCTATTGAAATAGTATCATTAGATCCAAAACCTTTTTGGTAATAAACAAAAGTATTTTCTATATTTATTCGGGGTGAATTATATTGAATCAAAAATAAGAACTCTTTAAAATTAGCTTCTAAAGGATGTGCCAAAGCTTGACCTCCTGAACTAAAATTTTGAGTTACACTTCCGTGTGTGTAAGTAAAAGGTCTTATAATATTTGTTTCTAATTGAAAATTAACCTTCCCATTATTAAATACATCATACCATTTAAAACCTGCTTGAAAAGCGTATTTAGTTGCCCACCATCCTGTTTTGTTTTTTATTTCTGTTAAACTAAATTCATCAAAGTTAATGTTTGTATATGCTCTAAAATGATTATTAAACTGATAAGAAAATCCAAAACCTAAGAAAACATTATCACTAGAACCTAATGAATACTCTACAGGTCTAAAAAAAACAAATGGGTTTAAATAATTAATATCATATCCTCTTTTTATCAAACTATCCTGACCAGGCCAAATGACGGACTCAACAATATTAAAGTTTAATTTTCTAGAGATATTCCAACTTAACATATGAGATACTCCATATTTTGGCTCAGATAATTTATCATTATATCTGGAATTTTCAATATCATTGTAAAAACTGTAAATTACTTTATATTTCATTTTCCAGAATTTAAAATCCAAACACAAATTAGGAGAACTTGGAGCACTATAAGATAAAAAGTTTGATCTAATACCCTCCCCTAGCTTTACTTTATCAAACCCAAATTTTAAAGACAAAAAACTAAAAGCATTATACCTAACACTACCAATAAAATTATAATAGTAAGGTACCTTCTTTTTTGTATAAAAAACAAAACCTTCACCAGGGTATGATTTTCTACGATTTACAAATTGATTTGAATAATAATCAAAATTAGAGACCCCATAATAAGCTCCAAAATTGACCAACAGAGTAGTATCCAAAGAATAAGTAGTTGAAAATCCAATTTTTTGATTAAAAAAACCTTTATTAATACCATTATAATTTTCTAAACCTACATTTAAATCTATCAAAGGGTATAAATAAAAACTTTGATTTTTATTTATCTTTTTGTGATATACTACATTTCTTAATCTTATTACAGTATCAGATGGGTCAAAAACATTATAAGATGGTAAAACATTATGATATAATGAATCTTCTAAATATTTTTTTAATTCATCAGACAATTCTTTTTGCCCAAAAACAATTGTCGAAAAAATAATTATAAAATGAAATAATAAAACCCGTTTCAACATCATATACCTTTATAAATATTTGTTAACAGCGTTGACACTCCTATATTAAAATAAGCTTGTTTATTTGAGCCCTCTACCCTATATCCAGCACCTGCATATAATTTCAAATTATAATAAGGGTTAACCCTGTAATATAAATTCCCATAGATATTTAATACTTTTTTAGAAACAAGAGAAGGGTTACTTGAAGAACTAAATATTACCGAATAATTAGTTTGTTCATCAACATTAGCATTATAAATCTGATTCTGAAAATGAGCACCAATCTTCTTATACTCATAATCTAACTGAAAAATAAATTCATTGAAATTATTCCCTAATATATGGGCAATAGGTAAACTATTATTTATAAAGTTTTGTCTCAGTTCTGTAGATTGATACATTTCACTTGAACTTTTGTTGTATTCTATTCTCATGCTTAAACCGTTAACATTTAAAAAACGATAGCATTTAATCCCTAATTGAAAAGCCGTTTTATTAACATTATCAAAAACAAACTGACCATAAAGCAACCCAGTATTGAATAAACGATATGAAAGATTTAAACCAACAAAAGAATTAATCTCAGATTTATTATTCATTTCTAAAACATTAGTTAAAAAAGGAATAGGAATATAATTTACGAGGTTCATTGATTGTGTATAAAGAGAATCGTCATACCTTTTAATTAAAGCCATAGAGACTAGACTAACAGATAATTTAGTGTTTATTAGATAATCAAACGTTTGATATATCATTTCTTTCTTTTTAAACAAAGCTTCAGCAGAAACAGAAAAAGGCATTCTTTCTAAATCTACAAGTGATGAATAGTTTACGACCCATTGCAACTGATTTTTTAACCAAAGACTAGTAAATTTTAGAGAAGTATAATTATGAGAATTATCAGAAAGTAACATAGATCGAAATCCATTTCCAATGAATTGTTTCCCATTACCAAATGTTACATTAAAAGTAGCGGATGGAGAAAAACTTGCATATCCAGAAGCATTAGCATAGTCAAAACCTCCGTCTTTAAAAGGTTTAGTTCTACCCTGACCTAGAAAAACAGCTCTATAGTCAACATAATTTTTTAAAAAATCAGGAACAACTGTTTGATTTTCTCTAAAATCAGAATAAACATAAAACTTTTTATTGAAATTAATTTGCAATTGAAAACCTCTGGTATTTTGATAAATATTTTTCTCATCAACTCCAAACTGTTTACCATAATTAAAATCTAAAACAGGATTAATTCTTAACTCAACATCTTTGTTAACATGTATTAAGTTATCAGAAAACAGTACTTTTTTCAATAATTGTTTGTATTGCTTAACATTTTTATACAAATCAGAACTGTCAACCACAAAAGTATTAGTTTTTAAAAAAGGTGCATGAAACAAGTGATCATTTAATTCATATTTAAGTAAATAACTCTCATAGTTGTTTTTATAATCATAATACATTAGCAAGTATTCAGATTGAGAACATACTGTAAATGCTATATTGAATAATAAAAAATAAAAAAAACTTTTCATTAAACTCTAGCCAAATTACCATTTTCACATCTATAAGTAACAGAGGGAAATTTTTCCATTAAACCATAATCGTGAGTCGCAACAATAACAGCCCTGCCGTTTTTACTTATCTCCCATAATAACTGCATAATTTCATAAGCTATTTCAGGATCTAAATTACCTGTAGGTTCATCAGCTAATATAATATCAGGATTATTTACTAGAGCCCTTGCAATTGAAACCCTTTGCTGCTCTCCTCCAGAGAGTTGGTGAGGCATTTTGTGTTCAGAATCAACAAGACCAACCATTTCTAAAACAATTTTTATTTGTTGATAGATATTATCTTTATTATCCCAACCTGTAGCTTTCATTACAAATTCTAAATTAGCCTTTACTGACCTATCCGATAGTAATTGAAAATCTTGAAAAACAATACCTAAACTTCTTCTTAAATAAGGTATTTCTTTATTTTTTATAGATAATAAATTATAACCAGAAATTACACCTTCCCCAGATTTTAAAGGTAAATCAGCATACAATGTTTTTAAAATAGAACTTTTACCACTTCCTGTTTTTCCAATTAGATATATTAACTCCCCTTTATTTAACCGTAAATTCACGTTGGTTAAAACAATCTCTTGATGATTTTGAATAGAGGCATTTTGCAAATCAATTACATGTTGTTCTTCACTCATTACAATAATATTATATGATGATTATCAGTTTAAACAATATATTCGTTATAAATTAACACCAAAGAGTGCATAAGTTTAAAAAAATAGACCTTAAGTTTCAATAAAAAACAATAATTTTAAGCTCTAGACTAAACTTCACATTATTTCTCCTATGAAAAAACTAATATACATACTTATCATAAATATCTTTTTATCTTTTCAAGGTTTTTCTCAAGAATCTGATTTTTTAAAAGGAACTGAATATCAATTTATTGATGCTTTAGAATATTTTGATAAAGCAAAATACACGGAGGCATTTGAAAGATTTGAAAATGTAGAAAGAAATATATCAGATCAAAATAACGAATTTAAAATCCACGCACAATATTATAAAATCTTATGCTCATATAATTTATTTAATAAAGATGCCGACTTTTTAATTAAGAGATTTTTAATTGAAAATAATGATTATCCAAAAAATAATATTTTAAAATACTATTTAGGTAATATATATTACAGAAGTAAAAATTATAATCAAGCTATTGAATGGTATAACCAAACAGATATTTCAAAAATAAAAAAAGAAGAAAAAAGTAGTTTTTACTTTAAGAGAGCTTATGCATATTTTAATAATCAAGAATTAAAGAAAGCTAAAGATGACTTTTACGAAAATATAGAAAGTGATGATGAGTTTACTACACCGTCATTATACTACTACTCTTACATATCTTATTCTGAAAAAAAATATCAAGAGGCACTTATTGGGTTTGAGAAATTAAAAGATGATAAAAATTTCGGTAAAATCATCCCCCCTTATTTAATTCAAATTTATTTTTATCAAAGAAAATATGATCAATTGATTAATTATGCTGAAGAAAACATCTCACAACTAGAAAAAAAAGATAATAAATCTCTATACGTTATTTTAGCAGATGCCTCTTATAACACAAACAACTTTAGTAAGGCAATAAATTATTACAATAAATTTAAAAAATCAGGAAATAAATTAACAAGAAATCAGTTTTATAAACTTGCTAAATCATATTATCAAGAAAAAAAATATAAAAATGCTATTAATAGTTATAGTAAAGTTATCAATAAGGAAGAAGATTCTTTAGCTCAACTATCTTACTATTATATTGCAGATAGTTATTTAAAAGAAAATAATGAAACTGCCTCTAAAACTGCTTTTTATAATGCATATAGACTTAATAAAAACCAATCAATTAGCGAAAATGCTTTTTATAATTATGCTAAATTATCTTATAAATCTGCCAATTACCAATCAAGTATTGCTATAAAAACACTTCAAGATTTTATTAAAAAATATCCAGACTCTCCTTATAGAGGAGAACTACAAACTTATTTAGTAAAATTATATATATCAAGTTCAAATTATGAATATGCATTAAACTCTTTAGAACAAATTGAAGATAAAGATTTCAGGTTAAAAAAAGCATATCAAATTGTAGCATATAATAGAGGTATTGAACAGTTTTCTCAAAAAAATTACCAACAAGCCATTGTTTCCTTTGAGAAAAGTCAACAATACCCATATGATAAAAACTTAAATGCATTAAGTAAGTTTTGGATTTCAGAATCATATTATCAAAATAAAAAGTATCAAGATGCAATAACAAATTACATCCTATTTAGAGAATTGAATGGTTCATACTCAACAGGTAAATATGATGCCTCTGCATATAGCTTAGGGTATAGTTATTATATCATTAGCAATTATAAAGAAGCCATAAAGTGGTTTCACAACTTTGAAGCATCTAACACTAGAAGTAATATCGTAAACCAAGATAAACTTTACGATACTTATCTTAGACTTGGAGATTCTTATTATATGACAAAAAAATATAAAATTGCCATAACTTACTATGAAAAGATTATAGAAAACACTAACAATAATAATCTTAACCACGCTAACTATCAAAAAGCAATGTGTTATGGTTTTTTAGGTGAAAATGATAAAAAAATCATCTTATTAAAATCATTAATTGAACAAGATGTAAATTCTGAATATTGGTTAGATAGCAAATATGAATTAGCAGAAACTTATAGGTCTATTAACAAAACTACTGAAGCATTAATAATTTATGATGACATTATAACAAACCACAGTGATTTTGCCAATTTAAATCAAATAATGCTTGAAAGTAGTTTAATTTTATATAGAACTGGAGAGAAAGAAAAAGCGAAAACCAGATTAAAAAACCTAGTTTTTTCAACATCTGGCCAAACAAAAAAAACAGCTCTTGATGCTTTACAACAGATATACATAAATGAAGGGTTAGCAGATGAGTTTATTAAATGGGCATCCGAAGAAAACTTAATCAACTATTCTAAGCCAAAATTAGATTCACTTTCATTTATAGCTTCTAAATTAAAGTAATTTTCAGCTTCATAATATTTACATTTATAACCAAGTTCTCCTTTGTTTATGTTTGCA
>CALTNV010000056.1 GCA_943845485.1 uncultured Flavobacteriales bacterium
TATTATGAGTAATAACGGGGGTGCCGTATGACAAACTATGAATAGCTGTTAAACCTACATTACCCGGTGAAACACAAACATCTGCATTATAAATAAGATTACTCAATTCTATTTCATCATAACTCTCTCCATAGAACCAAACTCTGTTCGTTAATTTTTCTTGATGAACAAGGGTTGTTAACTTCTTTTTTTCTCCACCATTACCAACAATTACTAAATTATAATTATTAAGTTTTAAAACCTTAATTAACATATTTAATTTCTTGACCTTTGTTAAACGTCCCACAAAAATTAAAACTTTCATCTCGTTCTTAAAGTAATCTTTAAATACAGTGGTTTCTTTCAGTTTTTTTCTAAGCCCATATTGTTTTGTATACTCTAATGAATTATAAATAACATGTAATTTACTTTCATTAAATCCTTCTTTCAGCATTAATTTTTTTGCATAATTTCCGTAAAGAAAAACGCCATCAGACAAATTAAAGTATGCCTTTTTTATAACTTTCTTTACATAGCTTTCATTGCCATACCACCCGTGAGACCATAGATACGTTTTTCTTGATGTAAATGTATTGATTAATAAAATAAACCAAGAAGTTAAATTATAGTAATTTCCCGTTAAAAAAATCTTGTCATAATCTTTAAAAACAAAGGAAAATGTTTTACTGTAATACACTACATTTTTCCATAAGGTGTTTGTTTTTAGTTCGACTATTTTATTCTTAAAAATTGAGTAATCAATTTTTCTAATTCTATCTTTATCAATATCCCCGAAATAAAAATTACACTTTAAAGCATCTTCTATCTCTAAAAATATTTCTTTTCTGTAATGAGAAGCATAATTAAATAAACATATAATTTTCATTGAGAATCTTATTTTTTTGTAGTTTTAATAAATGACGACAGCAATCCCAGGGGGAAGAAGAACAAGGTAGCTACATAAATGGCTCCCGAAAAAAAATGTTGTACAAAACCCACAATTAAAATTATAATGATCCAAATTTCTTTAGGATTCTTTTTTAATGCTGCAAATAGCTGGCTAAAATTAAATATAATCAAAAAAACAAATAATAGACCTACAAGAATACCTGAAGACATAAAAACTTCAAGAATCATATTATGAGGGTAAATGCTACCGGGCAAGTAACCCCTATAATTTGGTACATCTATGAGTTCTATATGCCCCCCAAACCAAGGGTTTTCTATAAAATATCCCCATGCTATTCTCCATAAATCTCCTCTTCCCATGCTGTCAATATTCAATTGCGAACTAGAATTAAATACCCTATCAAAAACAGCACTATTTGTGAACGCAATACCTTGTAACACCAACGGAATTGCGATGAGACAAGTAATTAAAAACCTTTTTTTTACTTTTTTATTACTAAAATAAAAAAATGACAATATCATAAAAAAAAGTGCAACCACTGAACCTCTCGAAGCTCCCAAAAAAAACATGATCAGAGATAAAAATATTGTTGATGTGTAATAGATTTTAATTTTTAATGTAAGATTTCTTTCATTTATAAATTTAAATATACAGAGTCCAATAGTTAAGACTGAACAATAAGACAAAGCTAAAGGGTTAATAACCTCTGAAATGCTATCATCATAATAGGCCACTTCCGAAATTCGTCCAACGCCTAGTAATAAAATATCTTGGTACAATAACACACAAACAACTCCCATAACAAAACCTGAAAATATGGTAGCATTTATAATTGTATGTTTGTATTTATAAAAATCTAATTGAGAAAACATATAGTAAGGCAGTATACAAAAATTGATACTATAAAAAATATATTCTGGCCAAGACCGCAATAAGTTCGTCCCTATGTTTACATCTACCAATACTTTTATAAAAAAAACGAAAAATACAATTGAAATAATAAAACTATTAATTTTTAAATGTAGAAAATAGGGTTTCGTTTTCTTCGAAATTTTTAGAATTACATACAACATTAATAGTGTTGTAACCAATCTTAATGGTACTGTAAAAATACGAGATTGAGCGCTTAGCCCTAAAGCTATAATAATCGCTAGCAACGCATAAAAGCCTGAAAACAAAAAAAATGTTACGAAATAAATTATTTTATTCAACTTCTAAATTTTTGGCGCAAAATACTTAAAATTCTGTTAGGGATAGTGTCATTATAGTTTAATTCTAGATCCAAATAAATCCAAATCGCTTAGCATTACGTTCACAAAAATGTTTTTCATAGCTATTTTTTTAAAGTATTAAAAACTTTTATAGGCCCTAAAAAACAAAATATAGCATACGCAGCAATAGAACTTATAATCAAATTTGATACACTAAAACTTGAACTGACACTCCAAAGGATGATTGTTATTTTTACACCTACTCCTATTATAGCGGCTATTAATGGTGTTTTAAACTTGTTTAAACCAAATAAAATATCAGAATGCATTGTAGACCACATAATAACTAACATTAAACAACCTATGAGAATTAATAAATAAAATTCAACATCTAACACTTTACCGATCCATACAGCGGTAATAAAGTCAAAAGAGAAGGCTAATAAAAAAACACCAATGACTAAGAACAAAAAGAAAAATAGCAATCGTTTGTATACTTTTTTAATCCATTTAAAATCATTTCGTTTGTATGCTTCTGAGTAAGAAGACCACAAGGGTTGCGACATAATAGACCAAGGGAATAAGAGCAAGCTCATAACTTTATACATAATGTCATAATTTGTAACATCTGTAGCCGATGAAAATTTTAAGATGATAAATCTATCTAAACCTAAAAAAGTAAAAAAAAGAATCTGGACTAAAAGTATTTTATATCCATCTTTAAGTATCAACTTAATTACATCTTTTGAATAAAAAGCGATGTTGGGTATTAAGTTTTTATTTTTTAGAAAAAATAAAAAGGTTGTCGCTAAATAACATATGACTAAAGAAAAACCATACCCTATAGATATAAATACAATATTATCGATATTAAATAAGATACATAATAACAAACATACGATATACACCATATTTATAGCTAATGCATTAATAACGTTTACACTACTTTTATGCTTTGCATATAATATTTGATTTATAGTCCCTAAAAAAAGATTGATAAACATTATTGAAACAAACAGGAAATACAGATTATAAATTTGTTTCGAAGAATAATTTGAGATGTTTAAAAATTTAGCAACATCAATATTTCTTGTAAAAAAAATAATCGCTAAAAAAAAAAACAAACTTATCATACCAGTGGTCATGTAAGCTGTACTTATTAACTTTCTTGCCTTTACAATATTTCCATCAACCAAAGAAGCCGTTAAATGATTCCTCATTCCTTTGCTAATGCCAACATCAAAAAGAAACATCCAAGTCATTAGAGAAAACATGGCGGTGTATACACCATACGATTCCACATTCATAACTTTCAATAAAAGAAATGTAATTAAAAAATTAGAAAGTATTGTAAAAACTCTTGTAAAACCAATTGTTATAAAAGTTTTTTTTAATTTTTTGTATTCCAAACTGTTTATTTTATTCCCTTTTTATTTACTTAATTTTCTGTTAAATAAAATATTATTATTTTTTTAAGGGCATATATGTAACTTAAACAGCACACGTTTTACTCCGCCTGCTTCAAAATCTCATGACCTGCTTTTAACAAATCAACATCTTTTTTCATTAAAGTAACATCCCCTTGCATCATATCTTTTACCAAAGAAGCCAAATCGTGCTCTGGCACCCATCCTAACTTTTCTTTTGCTTTTGTTGGATCTCCGATTAACAAATCTACTTCTGTTGGACGGAAATACGTAGGATCTACAGACAACACCTCTTTACCAATAGCTAAATCGATGT
>CALTNV010000057.1 GCA_943845485.1 uncultured Flavobacteriales bacterium
GCCCTATTACCACAGCCCTACTGAAAGAGAGCGCTATTTTTAACTACGCAACTCAATACCGCTCATGAAATCTCACCATTTATTCATCCTAACAATACTGATTTTTATTTTTCTTCAATGCCTGATAGTTCAGTTAATTATAGATATGAAAATGCTGGAGGTCTTGATATTTACCATGCAACTTTTGATAGTTTAGGTACGTTAAAAAATAGTGTTAACCATTTAAAATATCCTATAAATACTAAGTATAACGATTTTGGAATGGTTGTTTCTACTGGTGGTAAATCGGCATATAAATCATCTAATACAATTGAAAATTCAGGAGGTTTTAATATTTATAAGTTTAATACTTATAAAGAAATTTTTACCAAACCAATATATATTGTTAAAGGGTCTTGTAATTTTAAAGATAATAACACCAAAGTTGTTTTAAAAAACATTAATAATAATGATGTATTACCTCTGGAAATTAACCCTAAAAATGGTTCGTTTTCACATCTAATTAATGACATAAAAGATGATTATATTATTAAGTTATCTACGAAAGGCTATTACTTTCATGCGCGTTCAATCACTCCAAGAGATACTAATTATAACAATGTAATTGATGTTAATTTTGATGTAAAAAAAATTCAAAATAAAATAGAATATCCTTTATATAATGTTGTATTTATGAATGGAACTCATAAAATCAATAAATCATCTTACTATGTTTTAAATGAATTTGCATCTTTTATAAAATCTAACCCTAAATATAAAGTAAAACTTTATGTTTATAAGAGTAGAGAATTAACAGATGCTACTTCTAGTTTAATAGTGGATGAAAGGGTAGATGCTTTAACTTCTTTTTTTAAGCGAAAAGGAGTTGCTTCTCAAATTGATATTAAAGGATTCATTACTAATTCTCCACACCAAACTAAAAATATTAATTATCAATTAGGTGACTTTTCAATAGAATACTTAATTTCGCAATGAATTTATATTAATAAAACCTGAATTAACTAATGAAAAAACTCATAATATTAACTTTTTTAATTTTTGGTTCATTTGTTTCACTACTCCACAGTCAAGTTTCATTGACTATGTATCATATGAAGACAATTCCTCAATCTCAGTATTTAAATCCTGCTTTTAGACCTGTAAATAAAATTAATGTTGGCTTTCCAGGTTTATCCTCCATATATCTAAATCACATTAGCACAGTAGCTTCACCCAAAGATGCTTTAATAAAAGATGACTCTGTTTATTATTTTAATCCAGAGTCTTATGTTGATGATTTAAATCAAAGTTCTAAATTTTTTAACATATTTCATGTTGAATTATTGTCTTTTGGTTTTCAAGTAAAGAAAAACTATTTTCATTTTAATATTAGTGAAAGGGTAGATTCAAGAACCAGATTTCCTAAAGCTTTTTTTGAATTAATAGCGTATGGTAATGCAGATTGGAATCAAAATCCATCTGGTAATTTTGACATGCAGAATTATGATATTGATTTAACTCATTTTCGTGAGTATGCTATTGGTTGGCAACGTCCAATTAATGACAAACTTGATGTTGGAATAAGAGTTAAGTATTTATATGGAATGGAAAATGTAAAGACAGAAAAAAGTGATTTTTCTTTACAAACAGATCCGAATACCTATGATATTTCAATAGATGGTAATTTTGTTGTTAATACTTCTGGTATTTTAGATTCTGTAAATATTTCTGAAATGTCAGACGATCCAATATCTTATTTATTTAAAAGAGGTAATTCTGGTTTTGGAGTTGATTTAGGTGCAAATTATAAAGTAAATGATCAATTACAAGTTTCTGCTAGTTTAAAAGATTTAGGTTATATAAATTGGAAGAGTAAGGTTAGTACACTTGAAAATGAAGACGCTTTTTTCCTTTTTCAAGGTATAAATTTATCTAGATATATATCTGCAAGATCAGATACTGAGAGAGATTCTTTAGTTGATGATGAATTAGATAATCTATTAGACTCGTTAAACCAGTTGACTGACATTAATGAATCTAATAAAAAATATACTACTTGGTTAAATGCTAGGTTCTTTTTAGGAGGAGAATATGAATTATGGAGATCCGAAAATACTAAGAATTACGGTACAGTTTCGGCTTTATATTCAGGAGAATTTTATAAAAATACTTTACGATCATCTTTTACACTTTCTTATAATCAACATGTTAGTCATTGGTTAAGCGCTTCAATGTCTTATTCAATGAAAGATGTAGATTTAGCTAATATTGGTTTAGGAATTCAATTAAGAGGAGGACCTTTTCAATTTTATATTGTAACAGATAATATTTTAAGTGCTAGATTAACGAAAATTAATATTGGAGATGAAAATTCAAGATCAACTATCTACTATCCTTATAATTCAAATGATACCCAGGTTCATTTAGGATTAAACTTAACTTTTGGAAATAAAGAAAAAGATACGGATAAAGATGGGGTGCCTAATAAAACTGATGAATGTCCTAAGATTGCTGGATTAGATGGTGAATTAATGGGATGTCTTGACAATGATAGAGACGGGATAGCAGACTATAAAGATATATGTCCTAATGAGTTTGGTTTGTTGGTTAATGGAGGTTGTCCAGATACTGATAATGATGGAGTTATTGATTTAAAAGATGCTTGCAAAGAAATTGTTGGTTCACCTAAGTTTGGTGGTTGCCCTGACAGTGATAATGATAGCATAGTAGATTCAAAAGATATGTGTCCTAATGAATTTGGTTTATTGATAAATGGAGGTTGTCCCGATAAAGATAATGATAGTATTATAGATGCCAAAGATATGTGTCCAGATTTAAAAGGATATAAATTACATAATGGTTGCCCAGACTCAGATAATGATGGAGTTTTTAATCATAAAGATATGTGCCCATTAACTCCTGGAGATTCAACTAATAATGGTTGTCCTGTTATTGCAGAAAAAGAGCAAGAAGTGATAAATACTGCCTTTGAAAATTTAGACTTTATAGTTGGCTCAGCTGAAATTAAATCAAGCTCATTTGATGCTTTAAATGAATTATCTGTATTAATGATTAAACATGATAATTGGAAATTAGATATTATTGGGCATACTGATGATATAGGTGATGAGAAGGTAAATATGAAATTGTCAGAAGATAGAGCCAAATCAGTAAAAGAATTTTTGGAAAATAAAAATGTATCTTCTTCCCAAATTTCAACAGAAGGAAAAGGAGAGTTAGAGCCTATTGCTTCTAATGATACAGAAGAAGGAAGAGCTAGTAACAGAAGAGTAGAACTTAATATTTTATTTGAATAAATATATTTTATAAAATAAAAAACAAAGGCAATTTGAATTCTTAAATTGCCTTTGTTTTTTGGATTGAGATTTTTAGTACAATTTATATTGTAATTCTCATAAGATTTTTTTAAAAAAAAGAATGATAATCAACTCTCCTTTATCTTAGTAATTAATAAAACTCTAACTCAATATCATTTTAAATTTATACAATAGTTTATGCTTAGTTGACAATCAATTTAAATATAAAATGATTACTATTAATAAAGTAATTGATAATTGTGAATTTAAATAAATAATAAGTTTCAGTCATTAAAGTATTTTGCTTAGCTCTTGTAAATTGATATCGTTAGAAAAAAAATCTTTATAAAAGGTTTAAATTCATATACTAATTAATAGCTCATTAAAATTGTTGAGGAGTAAAAAATGTTACTTCAAAAAAAAAGCCAACTAACTCGAGTTGGCTTTTTTTATAACTTTTATTTAATTTACTTATTTTTTAAAAGAAGCAATTGTAGTTGTAATAATTTCGATACACTGATCTATTTCTTCTTTAGTCATCACCAATGGAGGTGCAAATCTAATAATATTACCATGGGTAGGTTTAGCTAATAAACCATTCTCTTTTAAAGCCATACAAATATCCCAAGCTGTAGAAGAATCTTCCGTATCATTGATGATAATTGCATTTAATAAACCTTTACCTCTAATTGATGAAACTAAATCAGTAGTTTTAATAAACTTGTTCATTTCAGCTCTAAAATGAACACCTAGGTCATACGCATTATTAGATAATTTTTCATCTGTAACAACATTTAAAGCAGCCATTGCAACTTCTGCAGCTAATGGGTTACCACCAAAAGTAGATCCGTGTTGTCCTGGTTTAATAACATCCATAATGTGGTTGTTCGCAAAAACAGCTGATACTGGATAAACACCTCCAGAAATAGCTTTACCTAAAATTAAGATATCAGGCTTTACTTCAGGCTTGTTTTCACATTTGTTTTCACAATTACAATTACCGCAAGTTGCTAGTAATCTTCCCGTTCTAGCAATACCTGTTTGAACTTCATCAGCAATAAATAAAACCCCTGCTTCTTTACAAAGTTCTTTACTTTTAGCTAAATATCCTTCGTCTGGTACAAAAACTCCAGCCTCTCCTTGAATAGGTTCAACTAAAAAACCTACAACGTTTTCTTCTTTTAATGCTTTAGCTAAAGCATCAGTGTCATTATAAGGTATTTTTATGAATCCCTCAGTATATGGACCAAAGTTTTTTCTAGCATCTTCATCATTACTAAATGAGATGATAGTTGTAGTTCTTCCGTGGAAGTTATTTTCACAAACAATAATTTTTGCTTCATTTTCAGCAATATTATTTTTTTCGTAGCCCCATTTTCTAGCTAGTTTAATAGCTGTTTCAACAGCTTCAGCACCAGTATTCATTGGTAATACTTTGTCAAAACCAAAATACTCAGTTACAAACTTTTCATATACACCTAAGTTACTATTGTAAAATGCTCTAGAAGTTAAAGTTAATTTTTGAGCCTGTGTAGTAAGAGCTTCAATAATTCTTGGATGACAATGACCTTGATTTACAGCTGAATATGCTGATAAAAAGTCAAAGTATTTCTTACCTTCAACGTCCCAAACGTAAACGCCTTCACCTCTGTCCAAAACAACTGGTAAAGGGTGGTAATTATGCGCTCCATGTTTATCTTCTAATGCAATTAAGTCTTTTGATGCTAAAGTTCCTGTCATAATCTTATAATTTTTAACAAAAATACGATATTAAGTTTAAAAAATAAAGGTATTATTTACCATTCGATCGTATTTAAGTTGTGTTTTTTTAAATATTCATTTGTTTTTTTAAAATGATTGTTACCAAACCAACCACCTCTATTGGCAGATAAGGGAGAGGGGTGATTTGATTCTAATACCATATGCTTAGAATTATCAATTTTAGTACCCTTTTTTTTAGCAAACCCACCCCAAAGTATAAAAACTAAATTTTCTTTTTCACAATTTAATTTATTAATGACTTCATCTGTAAAATTTTCC
>CALTNV010000058.1 GCA_943845485.1 uncultured Flavobacteriales bacterium
AAGCTGAGTAAATATATGAGAAAGAAATCTATTTACTTCATTGATACATAATTTAAGCTATGCATGCATATTATTTAATCTTTTCTCCTTAATTCAAAATTCTTTCCTAAGTATACCTTCCTTACTTGTTCATCAGCAGCTAAATCTTCTGCAGTACCACTTTTTAATATATTACCTTCGAATAATAAATATGCTCTATCTGTTATAGATAGTGTTTCTTGTACATTATGATCTGTAATAAGAATACCAATATTCTTCTCTTTTAGTTTGTAAACAATAGACTGAATATCTTCTACAGCAATCGGATCTACTCCTGCAAAAGGTTCATCTAATAAAACAAATTGGGGATCAACAGCTAAGGCTCTCGCAATCTCTACTCTCCTTTTTTCTCCACCTGATAAGTTATCACCTAAATTTTTTCTTACATGATTCAAACTAAACTCATCTAATAATTCTTGTAATCGAGCAATTCTTTCCGGCTTTTTTTTATCAGTCATTTCTAGAATTCCCATGATATTTTCTTCAACAGTTAATTTTCTAAAAACGGAAACTTCTTGAGGTAAATAACCAATACCCAACTTTGCTCTTTTATACATAGGTATTTCAGTGATATCCATTTCATCAAGATAAACATGACCAGAATCTGGTCTAACTAATCCGACTATCATATAAAAAGAAGTTGTTTTACCTGCTCCATTAGGACCTAAAAGACCAACAATCTCTCCTTTATTAACCTCAACAGAAACCCCTTTAACGACTGTTCTGTTTTTATATTTTTTTATAATACTATCTGTTCTTAATTTCATAATTAAAATTCTAATTGTATTCGTCCTCTTAAGCCAAATTTTTGGATAAATGGATGATCTAAATAAGTTAATCTATACACTGCGTCTAATCTAAAAATACTTAAAATATTTTCTATACCTACATTAAACTCAGCATAGGGTTTATCGGTTAAAAAATAAGTAGTTTTAGGAATATTCATTAACTCTAAATTACTTTTGTCAAAACTACCCCAAATTGCCCTAATTCCTAAAACCTCTCTTAACTTTAAAAATCTTAAGCCAGCAACATGATTCAAAAAGAATCCTTGAAAATGATGTTCAAACATTGCAGTTATATATTGATCATTCACAAATTCAGAATAATTCATTGTGTTAAATGCAGATAATTCATAACCATACGTTTCATTCCCTCTTGCAATATCTTGTAAGGCATAAGGTAAACTACCAAATACTTTACCAGCCATAACTTGATAATCTGTTCTACCATAAGACCCCAGATAAAAACTATGCTTAACTCCTAAAGAAATTTTATGGTAATTATACTGACTACCAAAAACACCTTTTATTCCGTATTGATATAAAACAGTAAACTCAGGTCTTGTTAAATTTAATTTAGCTCTTTCAAAATTTGCTTTCAACCAATTTACACCAGGAGTGTAAGTTAGTTTAAAATAGGGCTCAAAAGTAATAAGATTTACTATTTTCTCAATACCTTCAGAATTTGTTTTAGTAAATTCAAAATCACCTAAAGCTACAACATTTCTAGTTGTTAGACCTACTTCTAAGTTAAAATCCTTTTTTATATCTGAAGAAAATGAAAAATTATACATTTCAGCATTTATAAGTTCTCTAGGCCTATTAATACTAAATAATAAGGTGAAAATATTATTTTTAAACTTATCTGGAAGCACTCCAAACTGCTCAACATCATTTTTGTATTTAAACTTAAAATATGTCCATTTTTTCTTATTTAATAACCACCAAAACTCTCCACCATATTTATACCTCTCATCTAAAAAACCATAAGCTAAATAGCCTTTCAAATAAAAATCTTTACTAAAATCAACGCTTGTCTCTAATCCAAAGCTAACCCTATCTCCTTCTACAATATTATAACTGTATAGTGATGAATAAGGTCCCAAACCTATGGCCCCAACCTTAAAGTATCCGGTTAATGCGAATCTTATAGCATTAACTAAAGTATTAAATTGAGGTACATTTTTAACTGAATCCACCATTTTATAAATAGCCAATTCTTTTTCCGTTAAAGAATCATGTCTTAAATTTTGCCAATCAATATTTTCATTTTCTTTTTCATTAGGTAAAATAACTTCATCACCTTCAAAAAAACTAAGGTCTTTAGGTTTATTAATTGAATAATTTTTATATGATGCTGTTTTTTTTCCAAACATCCCCATGGATTTTTTTCCTACAGAAAAAGAAATAAATAAATTATCTATTGAGGGTAACCAGAGTGAATCATCAATATTT
Organism: uncultured Flavobacteriales bacterium; assembly: GCA_943845485.1. Next base: position 2,277 of record CALTNV010000058.1, read on the forward strand.
TCAAATTCTTTTTCAAAAGATACATGCTGAATATAATTGATATTTGCTTGATCATTTATTTTTCCATTGATTTTAATTACTGCATAAGTACTATCTATAACCCAAAAATCTCCAGAAAAAGTAAGCTCCTGTTTATGTTTAGGTAAATAAGTTAATTGATAACACTTTTTATTTTTCACTAAAATACTATCTGTAATATAATACCTATAATGCTGAAGACCATACTTTGAAAATGGACTAATAAAATTTTTACCAAAAATATCTACAAAATTATCATATATATTAATTTTCTGATACATATCACCAAAAAACTGCTCTATACTTTCATCTTTAACACCCGAAATCTCATTAGCTTTTATTATCTCTTTCTTTTTTTTAGGATCATTTCTAAAATACATATTGGAAAGAGACTCCGAAATTAATATAGGTAAATACTCTACACCATTTAAAGTATCTATATTATCAAATACAAAATCAAAAGGCTTCATTACCTTTCTACTTTTAAACTTTTCTGTTAAGTTACTTAAATCAAATTCAATTTTATTATACGATTCATATTCATAAGCACTTAACTTATCTAAATCATACTTATCTCTATTTTTTACTATTCCTTTAAAAATTCGGTGAGCAGGATTTTCTTGTTTCTTATCACCATAAACAACGACCTCTTCTAAACCAACACTTTGAGATGATAAATAAATTTTTATTTTGTTGTCATGATTTAATTTTAAAGCAATTTTTTTAGTATCGTATCCAATAAAAGATATTTCTATAGTATCTATACTAGCAGTATATTCTAATTTAAATCCCCCATCAAAATCTGTAGCAGTACCAACAGATGAAGATTGTAACTTAACATTACAAAATGGTATTGGCTCATTTGTTTCTTTATCAAAAATAGAACCACTAACCTTAGTTTGTGCAACTAAAGCAAAATTAAATAAACTAAAAATTAAAATTAGCTGAAAACTAATTTTCATGATTGATTTTTTTAGACTTTATACAAAACTATATAATAAGTTTAAACTTTAAAGAAAATAAACCAATTATCCTTCAACTCTCTTAGTAACTAAAATTCCTATTTCGTACAATATATATACTGGAATACCTACAATTATTTGAGTTATTAAATCAGGAGGTGTAATGATTGCAGAGATAACTAAAATACCAACAATTGCATGTTTTCTAAACTTCTTTAGCAACTCACTACTTACAACTCCTATTTTAGCTAAAATATAGACAAGTACTGGCAATTGAAAAAGTAAACCTGATAAAAAAGTTGTTTTTGTAACCATTGAGATATAAGAACCCAATCTTATTTCATTTTGAATTGAATCTGATATTTGATAGGCACCAAAAAACTGAACAGATAAAGGAGTAATAATATAATACCCAAATAACAATCCAATGAGCATTAATAGTGTAGAGTAAAAAAGAACATTTTGTGATCCATTTAATTCAGTTTGATTTAAACCGGGCTTTACAAACCTCCATATTTGTAAAAATATAAAAGGAAAAGACAAAACCACACCTCCCAAAAAGGCAACAGTCATATGAGTAGAAAATTGCCCCATCATTTCTATATTTTGTA
>CALTNV010000059.1 GCA_943845485.1 uncultured Flavobacteriales bacterium
AGAAGATTTAGAATCATTAAATCCCCCAGCTCTCTCAAGAATCATTCTTGCGAGAAAAGATAACGGAAGTTTGTAACTTCCATGTAGCAAAACTATTACAACAATAACAATAAACAAAGCCAAGCCTAGTAGCTTGGTTTTGTTGTTTTAATAATTATATTTACAACGTTGTGTTTATGATAGAAATGACATAATTAAAATACATTGGCTTCGTAGGCTGAACAGTTTTTTGATTTTTTCTAATTATTATTATTTTGTAAATAAAAAAAGCCTGTTACTAAATTTAATAACAGGCTTTTTTTATGAATTATATTATGTTTTTAGTAGTAAAGTAATCTTCTAACTTTAGCAATATGATTCACTAATCTAATTACTTGCTTCGGATATCCATATTTATTATCAAACCAAGCATATATTACTATATTTTTCTTGTCATTAGAAACAATTGTTGCATACTATCCTTGGCTCTCGGGAATGTTTCATAATGATAACTTATGAGCCTAAATAATAAAAGTTTGTAACTTCAATGAATCAAAACAATACCAAGCTTGTTGGCTTGGTATTGTTTTTTAGTATTTGATTTAAGTCTATTGTTTAAGTGATTTGTTTAAAACGTCCGCATCTTCTTTTTTTAACGATAGCGATAATGCTAAGGCTAAAGTTTAAGAGTAAAAATGGTGCCAATAATGTAATATAGTCATTTACTCACTGAGTTTCTTTCTTAAAGGGAATTGTGATTCATTTCACTTCATTTTTAATGGAGATAAACAAAAACTATGATACAGTATGAAAATTATGTTTAGTTTTTCATCAAACCCTCTTAAGTTTATATACTATTTAAGTTTATAATCTGTTTCCCCAATTTTGTTTCCATTGGTAAATACTTCTAATTTGTATATACCAGGTTTAAACTCTTCCTTATTTTCATAAAATACACAAATATCTATATCTTCATTTTCATAATTTATTATTCTTTTTGAAGAATAAGCTTCATTCCCATTGGTAGAAGTAAATACTCCTTCCCCAATCTTTGGATTTAAAACATTTCCATTAGGATTAGTAATTTTTAAGTATATAGTAGTTTCCCCTCCTTTATTAATTTTATTTTCTGCTATCGTAAAACATGTTTTCAGCATTGTTGTCTTCTTAGCTTTATCAGTTTCAGTCTGAGCACCACTAGATTTTATTTTTAATCCTACTGTTGAAAAATTATTTGCTCTTAGTATTGATCCTTTAGAGACTGTTTTTTCTAAATCTTCCTTAATATTCTCTAAGTTGTTTTTTTCCTTTTGAGTATTTGCTAACTCACCTTTAGTACCTTCTAACTCTTCATTTAAAGCAAAATTTGCTTGATTTAAACTATCTATTTGATGAACATAACCTTTCATTATTCTTCTTAATGACTTAGTTTCTTTTCTTAGTTTATAAATTAGATATTTATCATCTTTATTTTTTTCAATTTGTGCTAAATATTCTTCTATTTTTTCTCTTTGCTCAATAATTTCCTGATTTAATGTATCATTTATTGTTTCTAAATCTGAATATTCATCATATAAAATTTCTAAATCTTCTTTTACAGATACATTATCTTTTTCAACATCCTCCATTTGAATTAGTACAGAATCTAGTTTATTTATTTCTTTTACATATAAATAACCTAAAGTAGAAATAGATATTACTAATGCAGCAATGATAAAAATATATACTTTTTCATTGTTTTTCTTACTGTCAGTATCTTTATTTTGAATAATATTATTGTTCTTTTCTTCCATGACTTTTTTATTTGTTATATAACAAAAATAACTATTTTAGGTCAACTTTTGTTGTATCCCCATGAATTTACTAAATAAATTAGTTCAAGTTGTCTTTCCCGATGTTTGCATTGGTTGTAATTGTAGGCTTTTAAAAAATGAAAATAGTATTTGTATTAAATGTCATTTACATCTACTTGATTATTCTTATGATTATAAATCAAATTATTTAAGAGAGTTATTTGAACCTCATTTTGTTGTAGCAAGTGTTTTTTCGTTGTTTTTTTTTGATAAACATTCTCCTTTACAATTGATTATACATGATTTAAAGTATAAATCACTTCTCAAAAATGGTGATTTCTTGGGTGATTTATTTCTTGAAAATGATAGGTTTAATGATATTTTAAATCATGTTGATTTTATTATTCCTATACCTATTCACTCAAAAAGATATAATGAAAGAGGTTATAATCAATCTGAAATAATAGCAAATTATATTAATTCTAAAAAAACAATTAAATATAAAGAAGATTTTATAAGGACAAGATTCAAGAATAGTCAGACCTCTAAGTCAAGAACTCAAAGATGGGAAAACTTGAATAACAGCTTTAAATTTACAGGTAGTAATAAAAAATATGAAGGTAAACATGTTTTAATTATTGATGATGTAATAACAACAGGAAGTACTATTATTTCTTTTGTTGAATTATTAAATAATACTTTCTCTGATATTAAAATCAGTGTAGCTTCAGTTGCAATAACCCTGCCTTAAATCATTATATTTGTATTATGATTAAAACTAATGAAAAAGTAAAACTGTATGATCTTACTCTAAAGCAGATTGAAAACATTCTATCTTCAGAAGATGATTTAATTGCCAATTTATCAAATTTTATAGCAGTAATTCATCATAATTTTGGTTTTTTTTGGACAGGGTTTTATCAAGTTAAAGATAATGAATTAGTGCTATCTGTATTTCAAGGCCCTATTGCATGTACGCGAATTAACTATAATAAAGGTGTGTGTGGAACAAGTTGGGCAAAAAAAGAAGCAATTGTTGTTGAGAATGTCCATGATTTTCCAGGACACATTGCTTGTAGTAGTTTATCAAATTCAGAAATAGTTATTCCTTTATTAAATAAAGAAAATGAAGTGGTTGCTGTTTTAGACATTGATAGTACTAATTTTGCAACTTTTGATGAAATTGATGAAAATTATTTAAAAAAGTTAATTCATTTATTACTAAATAAACATCCTTCCTTATTATGAAATTAAATATATTTTCATATTTGCCTTCAATTCTGATTTCTTTTCTATTCACATCTTGTGCCCAAGAGTATGCTTTAGAAGGTGGTCCAATGGATAATGAAAAACCTAAAATTAAACATTCTATACCTAAAAATAAGTCAGTAAACTTTAAAGGAGATAGATTAATTATTGAGTTTGATGAATTTATTAAGGTTGGAGCATTAGCTTCGGAAATTCTAATTAATCCTCCACTAAATAAAAAACCAAAATTAAAATATAATAATAAACGAATTGAAGTTTTATTTCAGGAGAAATTAAGAGATAACACAACTTATACAATTAATTTTGGTAGTGCTATTTCTGATATTACAGAAGGTAATATAGCTGATGATATTAATTTTGTGTTTTCAACAGGGGAGGAAATTGATTCATTATCTATATCTGGAAATATAAAAGATGCTTTTACTCATCAAGCAGAAAATGATATCTTCGTTATGCTTTATGGATCACCTTATGATAGTGTTCCCTATAAAGAGAAGCCTTATTATCTAACAAAAACAGATGATAAAGGTGATTTTACTTTTAATAACTTAAGTTTAAATGAATATTTGATTTTTGCATTACAAGATGAAAACCTAAATTCTTTATTTGATTTAAAAAATGAAAAAATAGCTTTTCAATACCCTTATTTAATGCTGTCAGACTCTTCTTTGTCAAATATTAATTTATATGCATTTCAAGAGGAAATAAAAGATGTTTTTTTAACAGATATAAAAGCTGTTGGACCTCAACAAATAAATTTATCATACAATCATCCTAATAAAATAAAAGAAGTTAATAGTTTTAATGAAAATTATAAATTCGTAATTTATAATGCCAGCTCTTATCATTCTATAATTTATCCTAATAAATTGATTTTAGATACTTTTGATATTGAAGTTATAGGTCAATATTCATTAGATACGATTACTATTGCTCCTATTAAAAATCTTGATTCCATTAATAATGGACTGAATGTTATGGGAGAAAATTTACAAAATCAAAACACTAAATTTCCTTTAAGGTTTAATATAAATAGCCCTCTTTTAAAAATTGATACTACATATATAAAAGTTTTAAATAAAGATTCAGTATCCTTACATATAAATTCCGTTGAATTTGTTTTAAATGATACTTTATTTGAAGTTCATTCAATTTTATCAGAGCGAACTCCCTATACTATTACTTTCTTACCTAAAAGTATTTATGATTTATATGGTAATACCATTGATACAACTAAATTTAATATCTCAACTAAATCTATAGCCTTTTATGGTACTTTAGAAATTAACACATCAATTTCGAATCCATCAAATCAGTATATTTTTCAATTACTAGATGACTCTGATAAAATAGTTCGAACTATTGTACAAAAAACACCATCAATGTTTAAATTATCAGATTTATCATCAGGAAAATATAAGCTTCGTGTTATTTTTGATGAGAATAGGAATGAAAAATGGGATACAGGGAATTATTTATCAAGTATATATCCAGAAAAAGTAGTGTATTATCCCTCTATAATTGAGGTTAAATCTGATTGGGATATCCAAATTGATTGGGACATTGCTTTCTAGTACTCTAAAAATCTTTTTTTTAATTGTGGAGTAGGAACCAAACAATTTGTTTTTTTACCAAACCACTTGTATCTATTTTTAGCAATAATATCATAAATTTTATCTCTTAATTTTACAGGTAGAAGTATAGTGACAATTAACAAATTATATGGAAATCCAAGTTTTTGTGAGATTTTTATGATAGCTGTTGATTTGTAAAAAACGTTAGTATTGGTAATGAGTAAAACAGAATCAATATTGGATATGTTTTTGTTTGTATTAATAATTTTTTTTCCTGATTCAGATTGTAAAGTTCCGAATTTAAAGATGTTTTTTTTATCTTTTTTGATGATAAATTGAATTGCTCCATTACATAAGTTGCATACTCCGTCAAATAATATTACTTCATGATTCATCATAGTACAAGGTACAAAAAAAGAGGCTACCTTGGAAGCCTCTTTTTTAAGACTTTTTATTTTAAAAGTTATAAATAAATGGTAGTCGAGCCTGAACCTGGTCATTATTTACAATAAATAATATATCTTTTAGATTTTTCAATATCTTCGATTCTATTGATTTATTCTTAAAAGAAGATGTTTGGTTCATGTCACCTTCCTCTAATTGATTAACTAATTTAAGAATATCATCAAACTTACCCTTTTTTACTTTAGGGTACCTTACAGCTATTGGATTATTAATTTTAGCTATTTCAGCTGCACCCTTAATTGCCTTATCAATACCTCCTAACTCGTCAATTAATCCTATTTCTAATGCATCAATACCAGACCAAACTCTTCCCTGTGCTATCGCATCAACATCTGCGTTTGTTTTTAATTTTTTTCTGCCGTTACATACTCTAGTTAAAAATGTCTCATATACATTTTCTACACTTTGCTGAATAATACTATATTCTTTATCAGTTAAAGGTCTAAACATAGAACCTAGATCTGCGTGATTAGCTGTTTTTACACCATCAAAATGAATTCCAAGTTTTTCCTCAAAAAGTTTTTGAGCATTAGGTAACACACCAAAAACACCTATAGAACCAGTAATTGAATTTGGTGTAGCATAAATTTTATCAGCTGCACATGCAATATAATAACCTCCTGAAGCTGCAACATCTCCCATAGACACAATAATAGGTTTTGTTTTTTTAGCTAAATAAACTTCTCTCCATATTATATCAGAAGCTAAAGCACTTCCTCCAGGTGAATTAACTCTTAAAACAATTGCTTCAATATCTTCGTCTAATCTTGCTTTTTTAATATTACTTGCTAAAGTTTTAGATCCTATTGTATTATTATCACTTTTTCCAGTTTTAATTTCTCCTTGTGCATAAATAACTGCAATATTTGCATTTTTAAAATTTGAATTTCTTAAGTTTTCATTTTGGTTTTTAGCATATTTATTAAAAGACACGAAGTTAATATCATCTACCGAATTTGTATTTAAACGATTTGATAATATAGTATCTAATTCGTCTGCATATATTAATTTATCAGCAAACCTTAAGTTTATTGTTTCTTTAACATCACTTAAAATCAAATCGTTTGTAATTGATTGAATCTCATTTATTGTTAAATCTCTTTCTATTGCTATAGAGTCTAACATGTTGTTCCATATTGAAGATAAAAACCTGCTGGTTTGTATTCTGTTTGCTTCAGACATGTTATTTTTCATATAGGGCTCAACAGCACTTTTAAACTTATTGTTTTTACCTCTAATTACTTGCATATCAACACCCACATTTGCTAACATGTCTTTAAAAAACATTTGGTTTATTGACAAACCTGTTAATTCTATAATGCCTTCTGGATAAACAAAAATACTATCTGCTATTGAACTTAAATAATATCCTTTTTGAGAGTATCCTGTTGAGTAGGCATAAATAAACTTTTTTGAGGTTTGTTTGAAATGTTTTAAAGCATTTCTTATCTCAAAAGTAGTAGCAAAACCTGTAGTAATATTATCAATATTTAAAACTATTCCTTTAATACTATCATCTTCTGCTGCTTTTTCAATACTGTATAAAATAGTGTTTAAACCAACAGTTTCATCTATTTTAAAATTTGTTGGATTGAATTCTGCTGAACCTACATCTTTAATGTTATCTGCCAACTTTATTGTTAATACTGTGTTTGTTTTAGAATTAATTTTTTTTGATTCTAAATCTGACATTCCTTTTGTAAAAAGGGTAGCTATACCAGCAACAAAAATGGTGAAAAATAATATTGACCCAATTACAAGAAGAGTAATACCACTTAATAGAGTAGCTAGGTAGGTTTTAAAAAATGATTTCATTTGAATTTAATTTGTAATTAAGGATTAAAAATAATTACAATAATAAAACAATATGTTTTAATTTTAATAACAATATTACATGATTGGTTCTATCTCTATGTTAAAAGGATAAAATGTATTTTTGTAAATTAAAAGTTTGTAATGAATAGATTAGTTATCCTTTTAGGAGGTAATATTGGTGATAAGATTCCTAATTTAACCAAAGCAGTTTTCTTAATTGAGTCAGAACTGGGTAAAGTGGTTTTAAAATCATCTTTATACGAAAGTGAACCTTGGGGTTATGATGATGCTTATCAATATTTAAATGCCGTGGTTATTGTTGAAACGTTTTACTCAGCAAAAAGATGTTTAGATGTTTTATTGAGTATTGAAAGAAAGTTAGGTAGGACTCGAAAGCAAACTAAAACCTATGAAGCTAGAACCATAGATTTAGATGTTTTGTTTTATAATAATGATATCATTGAAGAAAAAGATTTACTTGTGCCTCATCCATTACTTCACAAGAGAAACTTTACTTTGATACCTCTAAAAGAGTTGATTCCTAATTTTATACACCCTATGTTAAAGAAATCAATTATAACTTTATATAAGGAAAGTAATGATGTTTCATTAGTAAATAAAATAGGTGTTTTCAAGTAAAGTCACCTGTTATATTATTTGATAAAGTAAAAATTAAGATTAATTTTATTGTTAATTGATTAAAATACTTATACTTGTAAGTTGATTACTATTAAAGAAATAAAATAATATAATTTAAAGAATTATAAAAGATGAAAAAGTATAATCTTCAAGGTCTTGGTGCAGTAGCAATTTCAGGATTAATGTTAACTTCATGTGGTGGTTTAAATAAGATGCAAAAGAATGTATCTGAATTAGATTTTACTGTTACTCCAACTGTCTTAGAAGCTAAAGGAGATAGTGTAAGTGTATCAGTTAGTACTAAAATTCCAACTAAATATTTTTCTAAAAAAGCAGTTGTTGTTGCAACTCCTGTAATTATTGCTGAAAACGGAGAAGAATTCGCTTTTGAGTCTGAAATTTTACAAGGTGAAGGTGCTGCTGGAAACGGTACGGTTGTAAATTATAAGGAAGCAACATCTATTTCTTATGATGATGTTATTTCATATGCTGATGCAATGGAAGTTGGGGAATTAAAAATTAAGTTTTCTGGAACTCAAGGAAGTAAAGAATTATCTTTTTATTCTGATGCAATTGCTCAAGGAACTAAAACAACTTGTTTTTTAGTTGTTAATGACGATTTATTTATTTTAGGTAAAGATGCTTTTGAAAGAGTAACTTCTCATTCTTTTAATGCAGAATTTAATTATTCAATTAACTCTTCTTTTGTTTCTTATAAGGAGCTTAGAGACGAGGATGTTAAAGAATTATCTGCATTTGTTAAAGAAAATGCTTCAAATGAAAGAATTTCTTTTCAGAAACTTTTTATTGATGCTTATGCATCTCCAGATGGAGAGTTGTCTGAAAATACAGATTTAGCTAAAGAAAGAGCTGAAACTGCTGAAAAAGCTGTTGTTAAAGTATTAAAACAATATAAAGTTGACGCATCGGCTGATGGGTTTGTTGAATTAGAGCCTAAAGGAGAAGATTGGGACGGGTTTAAAAAATTAATGCAAGCTTCTGATATTGAAGATAAAGAAATTATTATTAGAGTTTTAGAACAATACTCTGATGTTGAGCAAAGAGAAAAAGAAATTGAAAATATTGCTGCTACATATGAAATTGTGAAAAAACAAATTTTACCACAATTAAGAAGAGCGGAAGTTGCTTTACAATATGAAAAAACAGGATATTCTGACGAAGAATTGAAAGAGATTGTAAAATCAGAGCCATCAAAGTTAAATGTAGAAGAATTATTGTTTACTGCAACTTTGTTTGATGATTTAAATGAAAAATTATCAATTTATAAAATTGCTGAAACTCAATTTCCTCAAGATTGGAGAGGTGCTAACAATGTAGGTGTTGTTTTAGTTGAAATGGATGATTTAGAAGGAGCTGCTGCTCAATTTAGTAAATCTAACGCAATTGAAAACTCTTCAGTATCTAGAAACAACTTAGGTATTATTGCTAGATTTAGTGGAGAAAGAGATGAGGCTAAAGAATTAATTGAATCTGCTTTAGATTTAGGTTCTGATGTTTCTTATAATAGAGGGATATTAGCTATTCAGGATGGAGATTATGATATGGCTGTTGAAAAAATGGATGGTTATAATACTTTAAATGATGGTTTAGCATTGATTTTAGCAGGTAACCCAGAAAAAGCAATTACTGTAATTGATGCTTCTGAAGAATCAGATTCTGCTTTAGGTTATTACTTAAAAGCTGTTGCTGGCGCTAGAATGGAAAATGAAGGTGTTGTTGTAGCAAACTTAAAGTCTGCGATTTCTATAGATCCTTTATTGGTAGCTAAAGCATCAATAGATGTTGAATTCTTAGATTTTAGAGATGCTGAGGCATTTAAAGCGATTGTAGAGTAATTAATCTTATTTTATTTTACTTATAAAAAAGCCTTCTTTTGAAGGCTTTTTTGTTTTCTGTTATTTTTAATAGGTAACATATATAAACACTCTTTTTATTATCTTTGTATTATGAAAAACAATTTACATTTATATAATAGCATTTCTGGAGAAAAAGAAAAGTTTGTGCCTTTAAATCCACCCTTTGTAGGAATGTATGTTTGTGGTCCAACAGTATATAGTTATGTTCATTTAGGAAATGCAAGAACTTTTATATCTTTTGATTTAGTAAATAGATATTTAAAAAAGCTTGGTTATAATGTAAGGTATGTTAGAAATATAACAGATGCGGGACATCTAGAAAATGATGCTGATGAAGGGGAGGATAAAATAGCGAAAAAAGCTAGAATAGAACAATTAGAACCAATGGAAATTGTTCAGTATTATACCTTAGATTTTCATGAAGTATTAAGGAAGTTTAATACCATTCCTCCATCAATTGAGCCAACTGCTACTGGCCATATTGTTGAACAGATTGACATGGTTCAAGATGTTTTATCAAAAGGTTTAGCTTATGAGATAAATGGTTCAGTTTATTTTGATGTAGTTAAGTATAATGAAAAAGAAGATTACGGTGCTTTATCCGGAAGAAATATAGAAGATTTAATGTCTGGTACAAGGGACCTAGATGGTCAATCAGAAAAGAAAAATGCAGTTGATTTTGCATTATGGAAAAAAGCATCTCCTCAACACATTATGAAATGGACTTCTCCTTGGGGAGAAGGGTTTCCTGGTTGGCACTTAGAGTGTTCTGTAATGAGTTCAAAGTATTTAGGGGATAAGTTTGATATTCATGGTGGTGGCTTAGATTTAAAATTTCCACACCATGAATGTGAAATTGCACAAGGTAACGCTGCACATGGAGAGGATCCTGTTAGTTACTGGATGCATGCTAACATGTTAACTTTAAATGGTGCAAAAATGAGTAAGTCTATAGGGAATACTCTAATGCCAAATGATTTGTTTACTGATGATAATAAAGTGCTTAGTAATGCTTTCTCACCTGCTGTTGT
>CALTNV010000060.1 GCA_943845485.1 uncultured Flavobacteriales bacterium
TAGTAACACATGGCACTAAAAACCTGAACAGTGATGAGTAAGAAGAAAGATATGGCAATCTTGTACGCTCAAGAATGCGCGAATTATTCAATTGAATTGCTTTTAGCAATAATACAAAAGATAAAAGGATTTAAAAATTAAGTAATTAAAACTTTATATATAGCTAAAGCTATCTTTTCAGCCATTAGTGGAGGTACGGCATTTCCAATCATTTTATAGTTGTAGCCCATACTTTCATTAAATTCAAAATCATCAGGAAAAGACTGAATAAGTGCAGCTTCTTTAACAGTGATACTTCTTGCTTGGTTTGCATCAGGGTGAATAAACATCAATCCATCTTTGTATAGATGCGCTACAATAGTCTGAGAGGGTTTATCCCATTCCAAATTTCTGTATTTGGCATGTTTAGAATTTTTACCCAAGAGATTATTGTAAAACTGAATTCGTTCTTCCATAGGACGTTTGTTCATGTTTCTCAAAACCCATTCCTCGAATACTTTAACATCACGCTCATTGTGAAACCTCGGTTTATGATTTTCCTCTATAGTTTCGTTTATATCTAAGGAAGTATGCGAATATTTTCTACCGTTAATTCTTACAATTTCTTTGGCAGGTTTAAACTTTGGTAAGTGACTTATTGCTTGTCTTAAAGTTGTAGGTGTTTTTGTTTTCTGACGATTAATTGCAGCATAAACTTGTTCTAAATTAAAATTTTCAGTTTTATCTCTTCTTCTTATGCCAACAATGATAACTCTGTTCCGCTTCTGTGGTACTCCAAAATCACTTGCAGTCTGTACTGCGCTTTTTAGCTCTTCAGGCCTTTTAATATCGTACCCATGCTTATTAAAATAGTCAAATATTCTGTCAGTAACTTTCTTATCACCAGGACAGGCACTTAATATTCCTGGTACGTTTTCAAATACGAAAACAGATGGCTTAAACTCCTTAACAACTTTAGTGAAACTTTCAAAAAGATAGTTTCTGTAATCGTCTTTCATGGAGTTTTTATCTTGTGCTCTTCCGGCAACAGAATATGCTTGACAAGGCGGCCCTCCAATTACAAGATCAACATTTCTTTTACCAACAAGCCCTTTTAAACCTTTTTCTAAAACAGCCTTATGATTTGTTTCTCCGAAAATTTTAACAGTTTTTTCGCCCCACTTTCCATTGATCAACTCATCCGTTTTCTGAATATCAAAATGCACTACTCTTTTAAACGCATCTTCATTAGTATGTTTCCATTTTTTTTCAAGGCGAGACCTCAAGGTTCTTACCATTGGTATTTCCCATTCAACATGGGCTAGAGCATCATATTTTCCTGACATTATAAAGCCTTCAGACAAGCCACCGCAACCTGCAAATAAATCAATAAACGTTAATTTTTTATTTTTCATCTTTTGGGATACGGTCTAATACATTTTTAAATTGTGCTGCAAATACCCCACCTAATAGCGGCGGTACAGCATTTCCTATTTGTTTTAACTGGTTTCTAGTGTTTCCTGTAAAGAAATACCAATCTGGAAAAGATTGTATTCTAGCAGCTTCTCTTGGCGTAATACTTCTAGGATGTTCTCCGGGATGTACATATGAGTTTCCGTCAGTTTCTAAATGAGCAATTATTGTTTTTGAAACACTTTCTGAATCTAATTTAAAATATTTATCACCAAATCCTTTTACTTTTTTATTTCCATGCTCATCAATAATAACTCCATAAGTAACTTTTGATAAGGCCTTTTCATTAACTGGATCATTCAAATATTTTCCTGCCACAAGATTTTTATAAATAAAAAGATCTCTTGTGTTATGATATCTTGATTTATGGTTAAATAAAAACTTTGGTGTTTCTAATATGCCATTATAGGTATTAATTGCTTTTAAATATTTTTTATTAGCTGATTGATTAACTAATGCAATGTATGGAATATCTGAAATATTCTTACCAAAGCATTGTTTCATATTTTTAAATGAAACCTCGGCCTCTTCTTTGTAATTATTTGGTTTAGGATTTGCTTGAATTTGTGGCAAATCAAAAATAACCTCCCTAAGCTTTAAAGGGTCTTTTTTTTCTTTTATAATTTCATTAAAAATTTCTGAAGCAGTAATATCGTATTTTTCTGATATATCCTTTCGAACACCAATAAAAAAAATACGTTCCCTATTTTGCGCAAGCCCAAAATCTTTTGCGTTTAGTATATGAGAAGAGGTGTCATAGCCATACTTTCCTGTATCTGTTAACGATTTTTCTATTAAATCTCTATAACCTGATGCTGATGCTAATCCTTTTACATTTTCTATTAAAACAAGTTTAGGAGATAGTTTTTCTGCAAATTTTAAGTAATATTTAAAAAGCTGATTTCTAGGGTCGTCAATAAAACCTTTTGTTCGTTCCTCTAAAGTTGATTTTTTAGAACGTCCAATCATAGAAAAACCTTGACAGGGTGGTCCTCCTGCAAGCACATCTACATGCGTTATGCCTGAAAGAATATTCTTTATTACATCATTATCCTTTACTGATGGTGCTTTTTTTCGAAGTTCAACTTCTTTATTTGTCTCAATAACCATGTGACCCTGCATATCATAAGTAACATCACCATTACCAAGATGTGCATAAAGTTCTTTAATATCTCCAAGAATCACACGATCTTCATCGGTGTTTGGGTGTGTTTTATTAAGATTTTTCTTTAAGGTGTTTAGCGCAGGTGCTGCAATATCATTAGCCATTTCAAGGTGAAATCCTTTATTACCAAAACCAACAGTTAAACCACCTGCTCCTGCGAATAAATCTATATAATTGTATTTATTATTGTTCTTCATAAAGCTATAAAAGTACATTGATTCCTCTTGGATAAAAAGTGTTTTTAAATAAATTACTAACAATTTATCAAAAAATATTATTCATGAATTGTTGACAGTAGTCCGTTGTACAGTTGTCAACAAAAATTCACCTTTATATTATGAAAAACATTAAGGTTAGAATTGGTGAAAGAATTCGGGAATTAAGAATTAAAAATGGTTTTTCGCAGGAGAAACTTGCCTTGCTTTCAGATCTTGACAGAACCTATATACCTAGTATTGAAAGTGGTAAAAGGAACATTTCTATTACGGTACTTGATAGAATAAGTAATGCTTTCGGAATGACAGTTTCTGAGTTGACAAAAGATATTTAAAAATGAGAACATCAAAAATTAATGAATTTTTATCTAAGATTAAGAAAGAGGATATTTTTAAAGCCATGACAGAACTGGATAAAATTGTTATCCCAAATAATAGAAAATCTGTTGCTTATGATTTAATTAATCTAGACACAAAGAAACTTTATCCTCCTTCATTTCTGATTGAGAAAGCATATGAGATTTCAACAGGAGATAATTTACCTGAAGGTTTTTTTAGTAATATAGGTAAGAATAGCCCTCATTTTATATTTCTTGAAGGTTTAGATTTCGAAATAAGACCAAAGAACTTCAGATACTATCTAAAAAAAGTATCAGATCAGGATGTTAAAAGAACAACAGTTGTAAATAAAGATTCACTCTATTTATTTTTTAAAGTATCATTAAAAAAGAGAGATGATGAAGCTACTATTAAATTAAATTATTTAAAAGATAATAGTACTTATACAGATGTTAAAATCATACTTAAGCAGGATCCAAGAATATTTATTGAAAAAAGCCTGTTGGAAGTAAATGATATTCTTTTATTTTCTGCAAAGGATAAAAATCATTTTGATCTTGCGATAATAAAGCAGAATGATATAAGATATCAGCGTTTAAATTCCTCACTTAAAAGAAATTATCTCTTAACAGATGAGCTTCCTGACATTGATATGATTCCGGGTACTAAAACTAATTTAATCATGAATGAACCTTTAAATCAAATTTTATACGGTCCTCCAGGAACAGGAAAAACCTATTCAACAATTACCAAGGCTCTTAATATTATTGGGTTACTTGAAGAAAAAGAGACTTATACAAAAGAAGAATATGCTGAAGCCCAGGAGTTATTTCAGAATGAACTTGGTAAGCGAATAGAATTTGTAACCATGCATCAAAGTTTTTCGTATGAAGACTTTGTGCAGGGTCTAAAACCTTTAAAACCTAAAAAAGGAGAGGGGATTACTTTTGATTATAAAAATGGAGTTTTTAAAGAAATTTGTAGAAGGGCAAGTTTAAAGAAAAAAGAATATAACGATTTTCAATTTGATAATTCTAAATTTGACTTTGATTTGGTTTTTGAATTTGCTTTTAAGGATTTAATTGAAAATGAAGAAGCCGTAACTATTGAAAATGGTAGTGCACCTTTCAAAATTTATGAACTTAATGAAAAAAGCCTTTGGTTTGAAACATCTAAAGAAACAAGACACCCTCGATACTCTTTGGCGAAAAAAACTTTAAAGGACATATACAATCAAGGTGCAAATACAATTATTACATCAGGCAATAAGGGTTATTTTGATTCGGCTTTAGTTTTTTTAAATAAAAAAGCTGCTGAGTTACAAGAAAGTTTAAAAACAAAGTTGAAGCCTGATGATAACAGGAATTTTGTAATCATCCTTGATGAAATTAATCGTGCTAATATTTCAAGAGTTTTTGGTGAACTAATTGCTTTGATTGAAAAAGATAAAAGAGATGGTAAGTTAACAGCAACATTACCTTCCGGCGAACCCTTTACAGTGCCATCTAATCTGTATATCATAGGAACGATGAACACCGCAGATAAATCGATAGCACTTGTGGATATAGCACTCCGAAGACGATTTGAGTTTACAGCATTGTATCCAAATACTGATATTCTAAGTAAAGTTCTTAAAGAAAATGAATTTACTGAAGACGAGATAAAAGAGCGCGTGAATTTACTTACGAGTCTTAACAGAATTATACGATCTAAAAAATCTGTTGATTTTGAAATTGGTCATTCCTACTTTATGGAAAATGATAGTTTAATCAATATTCTCAATAAACAGGTGTTGCCGCTTTTAAATGAATATTTCATGTATGACTTAAGAAAGGTGAAAGAGATCATTGAGAAGAAACAAAAAGACAAAGAAGGTAAATCCATACCAAAACCGGGAATTGTATTTAATAAAGAAATATGGGAAGATAGAGGGCTTCTTGAAGTTCAAAGCATAAAACCACTTACTGATGAATCTGAACAGGTGGAAGCTGAAGTAATATCTGATGAATCATAATGAACATCTTTTTTGAATATCAAAAGAAAAATTATAAAGGCTCTTTCCTCGAATCCAAAGAAGAAAGAGATATTTTTAAAGCCGTGCTAAATAAACTCTGGTCAGAGAGAAAACAGTTCGGGCTTGCTGCTGTATATTTTGACGAAGACAAAAAGCAAACTGAACAGCAGTTTTTTTCATTTTACGATACGTATTTAAAGGCCGGAAATTATATAGGGACCATTAAATATGGAGATAAAACAGTTCATATTATACCAAAAACTCTTGAATATGGGTCAAAACAGTATTCAAAATCAGCGCTTCTCGATATATCAAATAAAAATTTATTATGGTGGTTATCAAGATGCTCTAAAATAAATTTCCCAAAGACATTTACGAGTTGGGATACAAGAGCTTTTAGTTTCCTTGATATTCTTATTCATCTGTTCGCTAATCTTACGAGAGACGATCTTATTTATAACAAACATCAGTCTTATATAGAAAAAGAAGAATCGATAGGAACGCTTAGAGGCCGGATTGATTTCGCAAAATATGCTACTAATTATTATACCGGCAATGCCAATGTACTACCTTGTGTATATGATAGTCTCGAAATTGATAACCTTTATAATCAAGTGATTAAATTCACATCAAAACTACTGTTGCAGCATACTGATAATGAAGAAATAAAAAAAGTTCTTCATGAAATCACATGGATACTAGAATGTTGATGATGTTTTTCTTTCAGCAATAGATTGCGAACGCGTTGTGGTTTCCCCACTAAATGAC
>CALTNV010000061.1 GCA_943845485.1 uncultured Flavobacteriales bacterium
TCTATAAGCTTATTAGTTAATTCACTAAATCTAGAATATGAAAGTTTTTTAAGAACAGCTAAACTTGCAATCCCTCTAGGAATAATACCTACTGACAATAGTAACTTAAAATACTATTGCGAAGCTTATTACACAGGAGTATCATTAGAATTAATTACATCTGATTTAGAAGCTATTAAAAGTGTTTATACTGGTATGGAAAGTGTTGGCTTGGACGATTATTTAATCTCTTATGATAATGGTAGTAGTCTTAACACTACAATCATTAATCAATTTAATTTAGCATTAAATGCAGTTAATCAAATAACAGAACCTTTAAGTGATGCCATTATTCAAAATGAATCAGTAGTTATTTTAGCATATCAAGAAATACAGAAAAATGTTACTAATTTAAAAGTTAATTTACCTTTTAAATTAGGAATTGAAATAGAATATACTTCTAATGATGGAGATTAATCTTAAAAGATTTATATCTTCGAATGCTTAACAGTACCCTCCATTAATGAAAAAAAATAGAAACGTATTACTTGTTGTTTTTAACTTATTTATACTCAGTGTATTTAGTCAAAATAACACTTCAAATATAAATATTTTACTAATTGATTCCCTTACTAAAGAATCAATTTATGGAGCTACAATATTCACTTCTATTAATGATGAAAATTTTCAAGCTGATGAACTTGAAAACTTTTATCATTTTAATAACCTATACACTAAAAATACGTATTTAATCAAAATCCAGAGTTTTGGTTACATTTCCGAAACACTAAATATTTATTTAAATAATGATACCACTATTACCATAGAATTATCATTGTTAAATAACGAATTAAACGATATTGTTATTTCTGACTCCATAAGTAAGATATCCTCAAAAAGTAAAATTTATGATGTTGAAGGAGTAAGTCTTTATGCTGGTAGAAAAACTGAAAAACTCCTTTTATCAACTGAAACAATTAATAAATCATTAAACAAAGGGAGGCAAACATATTCTAAATTCTCTGGATTAAATATATGGGAATCAGACAACTCAGGATTACAACTTGATGTAGGTTCTAGGGGGTTAAACCCTTCTAGAACATCTAACTTTAATACAAAACAAAATGGATATGATATTGCTGCTGATGCTTTAGGATATCCAGAAAGTTATTATACTCCACCTACTGAAGGTGTTGAAAAAATCGAAATGGTTAGAGGAG
Organism: uncultured Flavobacteriales bacterium; assembly: GCA_943845485.1. The sequence continues at coordinate 1,200 of CALTNV010000061.1, forward strand.
CAGCATCTTTACAGTATGGTACTCAATTTGGAGGAATGATTAATTACACAATGAAAAAAGGGGATGAAGACAAACCTTTTAATGCATCATTAAGACAAACAGTAGGATCTTACGGTTACTTTGGTACATTTGTGAGTGTTGGTGGTACAATTAATAAAAACCTAAACTATTATAGTTTTTACAATTATAAAACTGGTAAAGGTTATAGAGATAATACTCAGTTTCAATCTCAAAATTATTATATTTCTTTTCAATATCACTTAAATAAAAGAATTAACATTAAGGTAGATTATTCAATGTTAGACTACCTAGCTCAGCAACCAGGAGGTTTAACTGATAATATGTTTATTGAAAACCCGAAACAATCTACTAGAGCTAGAAATTGGTTTAAAATAAATTGGAATATCATTGGATTAAATTTTGATTATAAAATAAATGATAAAAACACCATTAATTCTCGATTTTTTAATATTATAGCTTCAAGAAAAGCAGTTGGTGTTTTAACAAGACCAGACAGAAGTGATAATGGTAGAGATAGAAATTTAATTACTGGTGATTTTTTAAATTTTGGTAATGAAACTCGTTGGTTACATCGTTACAAAATAAAACATATTAATAGTGTTTTATTGACTGGTTTTAGGTTATATAGCGGACAAACTAATAACTTTGAAGGCTGGGGGTCAAATGGTAGCGATGCTAATTTTAATTTCTCAGATTTTGAAGGAAATACAAGTAATTATAAGTTTCCAATAAAAAATATAGCTTTATTCAGCGAAAATATCTTTTATTTAAATAAAAAAATCAGTATTACTCCTGGATTAAGATATGAGTACATAGAAACAGGAACCAAAGGAGACTATACAGAAGTTACTTCCCACCCTACTAACCCTAATGACGTATTAAGTAAAGACACCATATATAAGAGTTCCAATAGTATTAGAAAAATTTTTTTAGCTGGTATTAGCTTAAGCTATAAGCCAAATGAAATTATTGAGTTTTATGGAAATCTTTCTCAAAATTATCGCGCTATAACTTTTAATGAGTTAAGTATACAGAATAAAAACTTAATTATTGATGATAATTTACAAGATGAAACAGGTATAACTACTGATATTGGAATAAGAGGTACACACAAAGATTTTTTTAATTATGATTTCAGTTTTTTTTACATTAAATACGGAAATAGAATTGGGGAAGTTTACGAAGCTAACCCTATTACGTTGCAATCTTATAGATACAGAACAAATATTGGAAACTCAAATAGTTTAGGTTTTGAATTTTATGGAGAAATTGAATTATTTAAACTTTTTAATGTAAAATACAAAGGTTCATCATTAATGTTTTACAATAATATTGCTTTTACTGATGCTTATTATTATAATACTATAAAACCTGAAATTGAAAATAACATTGTAGAATCTGCTCCAAAATTAACATATCGTGGAGGCTTAACCTATAATATTAAAAAACTAAAAATAAACACTCAATTCTCTTATGTGAGTAATCAATACTCCGATGCTACTAATAGTGAGAGCTCATCAAGTACTGGTGGCGTTGTAGGTGAGATACCTAGTTATTATGTTATAGATTTAAACACATCATATATACATAAAAAGTTATCAATAGAAGCTGGAGTTAATAACCTCTCTAATAATAGCTATTTTACCAGAAGAGCAACAGGTTACCCAGGTCCAGGTATTATCCCTGCAGATCCTCGAACATATTATGTAACCATATGTTATCGATTTAAATAGAACCACTTAATATTTAGTATTTGATTCCTAAATAAGCATTTTATTATCTACTTTTTTACAAAAAAGATGTTCAATATAAATAAATGTTCTTTTTAAGAAATTAAAACATGGGAGTTTATAAATTCTTTACAATAAAAAATTGCCAAGAAAACACATCAATAAAATAATTGATAATTATGAAAATAAATATCTATTAGGACTGATTATATTTGTTTTGATTGCATACATTACAATTCCAGCAGTATTTTTGACCCCTAACTTTGACATAATATTTTTTCGGTGAGTACCTATTGTATGACTACTTAAAAAAAGCTTCTCTGCAATTTGAGGGTTAGTCAATCCATCAGCTATAAGTCTAATAATTTCTACTTCCCTATCTGAAATAGAAATTGGTTCACAGCTTAAAGGGTCAAAAGAAATACCTTTTACATTAACACCTTCTGTTTCAATTGTTTCTAATATAGTACCACAAAAAAATGCATTTCCATTAACAGTTGATGTAACAGCATCAATAATTTCTTGGGTATCACAATCTTTTTTAATGTAACTCATCACACCAGCTTTCAATGCATTTACAATAATTTCACTGGATTGTAAAAACGTAAAACCAATGACTTTTGTATCAGGATACTTGGCTCTAATATCAGCAATAGTCTTAATAGAAAAATTATCACAAGAGTAATCTAATAATACAGCATCAGGATGGTCAGATTTAACTATTTCAAATAATTCTTTTGAGTCATTTGCTTCAAATAAAATAAGCTCTGGAATATTAACTCTTAAAACAGTTCTTAAACCAATTCTTATAATTTCATTATCATCTGCTAACACTAATTTCATACCTCTATTTGCTCTTTTTTTTATTTAGAACAAATATAAATAATAATTAGTAGACTATAAATTTTTGACCATCATTTACAGTAAAAGAATTGTTAAAAATTTGTTTAGCTTCTTGTTCAAAAACAGAGATGTCTTTATAACGCGCAGAAAAATGACCTAACAAAAGTTTACCTACATTAGCCTCTTTAGCAATAGTTGCGGCATCTTTAGCAGTTGAATGAAAGGTCTTTTTTGCTCTTTGATTATGAGCTTCTGTAAATGTTGATTCATGATATAATAAGTCAACATTTTTTATGATTGGATTAATCGCATTGTAATAAGCAGTATCAGAACAAAAAGCGTAAGAATAACTTTTAGGAGCTACAGATGTTAATTCATTATTAGGAATTATTTTACCATCGTAATTAAAATCATCTCCCATTTTAATTCCATCTAAAGCATAATGAGGGATATGGTATTTTAATATTTGATGAACTAACATTTTTCTTTTTTTAGGCTTTTCTTTAAATAAAAAGCCACAACAAGGTATTTTATGTTTTAGAGGAATAGTAGATACTTCAATCTGATTATTTTCATAAATAATATTATTTTCCTCCGTATTGTTTACATGAAAATGTAAAGGATATGACAACACTCCTGTTCCTGAATATTTCAACTGAATATTTATGATTTCCTCTAAGCCTTCAGGAGCATATACATTTAAAGGCATCGTTCTACCCAACAAATGCATTGAAGATAATAAACCAACTAATCCAAAATAATGATCTCCGTGAAGGTGAGATTTAAATATTGCTTTAATTTTTTGAATCCCTATTTTCTGTCTTCTTAATTTAAACTGTGTTCCTTCTCCGCAATCTATTAAATAATACCCCTCCTGGATATTTAATATTTGTGAAGTTGTACC
>CALTNV010000062.1 GCA_943845485.1 uncultured Flavobacteriales bacterium
TATTGGTGCTGGGCATTTTGTTACAACTTATAGGTTTGATGTTTTTGATAAATTAGCGTTAACTAATACAACTTTTAGTCTAGGTGGTAATAGCGTAGGTGAATTATTGGATTTACCAGTTATAAAAAAAGGATTGTGGCGTTTGTCTACAGAGGATAATTATACCTACCATATGGGCAATGTTTTAGAACCTTGGATGAAAGAAGTTTCTAGTGAAATTATAAGTTCAAATAATAATAATAAATTTGAATTTAATTTTAAAGAATTACAAGAGAATAGATTTAATTTTTGGATTAAAAATGTTTTTATCGCAAGAATTTTAAATAATAAAAAAATTAAATATTTTTTTTTACGGTATAAAGGGTTGTCAAAAAAAGGTGCAGTCAATTACTAAAGAGTTTAACTAATATTTTTATAATGCCAAAAGTAATTTTAATTTCTCAATCTCCTCTTCCTGCTAATAAAATTGGCAGTTGGACAACATTATATAAAAATTATTTAGAGGCAGATCATAAGATTGACATTATAATTTGCAAAAGACCAAAGCGTTTATTTAAAAAAATAAAATATCAATTCATTGATGATAATTTATTAATAAGAATTAGAAGTAGAATCAAAAAAAAAACTTATTTAAACGCATTATTTGCTTTAAATAAAGTGATTAAAAAAGATACCAAATATATCATTCAAGTAGTAGATAATTTTAAGATAATAAAAGATTTAGAGAATCTCTTAATTAGAAAAGGGATTAGAAAGAACTGCTATATTCAATTTTTTTACCATGGCTTTGCACCTTATTTAGTAAATACTAAAAGTATAAAATTCTTTGAAGCGATAGATGAGATGGTTTTATTAACCAATGATAGTTATAAAAAGCATAAATCATATTATAATGCATTGCCTTGTAAGTTTTCTATTTTACATAATGGAATTGACATAAGTAAATTTAAAATAATTTCATCAATAGAAAAACTAAAATTAAAGGAAAAATTAAATGTAACTGGTAAAACAGTATTTATTTGGTGTTCGCAAGATAGACCAAAGAAAGGCCTCAATTTAATTTTAGATGCTTGGCGCGAAGTGTATGCAACTAATCAAGAAATAATTTTATTAGTTGTTGGTAGCAATAGAAATGAAAAAATTAAAGGCGTCTGTTTTATTGGTAGAGTGCCAAATAATGAGTTACCTAAATATTATCAAGTTTCTGATGTTTATTTATTTTCATCACTATGTCAAGAAGGTTTTGGGTTAAGTCTAATTGAAGCATTACATTGCGGGTGTTATTGTATTGCGTCTTCAATAGGTGGAATTCCAGAAGTTTTAGAGTATGGTAAGTTTGGCGAGTTGGTTGAAAGACCTAATTTTGTTAACGATTGGATAGATGCAATTAATGGTTACTTGAAAAATAAATGTTTGGAAAATAATTTTCAGAAAGAATTATACACAATGAAAAGCTGGAATAGTGATATGAATAAAATTATTAACCGAGCAAAGCAAGGTTTAAATAAGTAATGAGAATAGAACAATTAACATTTACACGATTTATTGCCGCATTTTTAATTGTAATTTTTCATTTCGGTAAAAAAAGTCCTTTATTTGATAATAACTATGTTGGGTTTATAATTAGACAATCTAATATTGGTGTCAGTTATTTTTTTGTGTTATCGGGTTTTGTGATGATGGTAGCTTATTATAATAGAAAAGAAATAAACTTTTTTTCTTATATGAAGAATAGGTTTGCTCGTATTTATCCTGTATATTTTTTAGCTATTTGTATTGCTTTTTTAGGATACTTTTTGGTGAATGAAATTAACTGGGATGATTTATTTTTAAACATTTTAATGATTCAAACATGGATACTTGGTAAGTCTCAAGTTTTTAACCCACCGGCTTGGAGTTTATCTGTGGAATTATTTTTTTATTTACTTTTCCCACTTCTTTTTAATAAGTATTTTAAAAAAGTATCACTACGGAAAATGATAATTCAAGTTTTATTGTTTTGGTTATCAAGTCAAATTATTTATCATTTATGTTTATCCAATGAAATCATGGGTTTGTTAAATACTGAAAGTGATACTTATTTTAAATGTATTCCTTTATTACATTTAAATCAATTTATAGTTGGTATGCTTGGAGGTTATATTTTTATGAAATACCTTACAAATATAAAGTATAATACAGATGTTTTTTTAATTAGTTTAGCAGGGGTGTTAATTATAATTCTCAAATATAATTCCACTGTTAATCTGCATAATGGTGCATTGGCTATAATTTATGTTATATTTTTATTGTTATTATCTATTAATAATGGCTATATCACACGATTATTTAAAAATAAAAAATTAGTTTTTCTTGGTGAAATCAGTTACGGAATTTATATACTTCAAGATCCTTTTTTTCGTATAATAAGTTCCTATTCAGTTAAAAAATATTTTAAAGTTAGTGATTATTCATTTATTTTCTTTTCCCGGTTGTTAGTACTAATTTTTATTTCCGCTTTAGTTTATAATTTTTTTGAAAAACCAATGAAGAGTAAAATAAAAGCTATATTTAGTAAATATGATTAGTAACAATGTGAAATTTTCCAAGAAAAAGATATTTAAAATTAATACATTTTTGCAACAAAAAAACTAATTGTACTTAATATTATCTTTCAAAACATTATGTAAAAGGAATGTTTTTTCAAAAAAATAAAAATAGATGAACTCATATATAGAAATAAAAGGAAGAAAAGTTGGTTTAGACCACCCTCCTCTGGTTATAGTAGAAATAGGTATTAACCATGAAGGCTCATTAAAAGTTGCCAAAGAAATGGTTGATGCCGCATTTAGGGCAGGAGCAGAATGTGTAAAACATCAAACTCATATTGTAGATGATGAGATGAGTGGTGCTGCTAAAAAAGTGATTCCAGGAAATGCAGATGTTTCTATTTATGAAATCATGAAACGCTGTGCATTAAATGAAGAAGATGAAATTGCTTTAAAAGAATACGTGGAGAGTAAAGGAATGATATTTATTTCTACACCATTTTCTCGGGCTGCATCAGAAAGATTAGAAAGGATGAATGTTGCAGCCTATAAAATAGGTTCAGGAGAATGTAATAATTATCCATTACTAGAACACATTGCAACCTTTAGGAAACCCGTAATTTTAAGTACTGGTATGAACACGATTGA
>CALTNV010000063.1 GCA_943845485.1 uncultured Flavobacteriales bacterium
TTTTCAGTAATCATGAAAATGATGAATACTGATCGTTCTCATAAATAATTTTATTAATCATTTAACTTTCTCATTCCTATTTCAGCAACCGTTTTATTGATTAAGGCACTAGGTGTTTTAACTTCAGCTATTTCAAAATCATCTGGCAACTGAAGAAAACTAACAATACTAGGATTAATTAACCTTTCAGTTACAACATTAGCCACCTCATTTTCTGGGGTCAAAATCTCTTGAATTCCTATTTTTTCTAGAATTAATCTTTGTTTTGCTCCACTTGCCCGCGCTATAATTCTTTTAACTTTAAGTTCTAGTAAATTAACAGCCGTAATGATGGTAGCTTCAAAATTTTCACCAATGGAAACTACGACTACATCACAATCTTGAACATTTTGACTTCTCAAAGCATTTTTGTCTGTAGAATCTAACGTGACTGCCAAGGAAACATTTTCTTTAATTGCTTCAACTTTAGACTCTATAGTATCAAAAGCATATACTTCAGCTCCTTTATTAGCTAATGAATTGGCTATTTCAGCACCGTATTTACCAACACCTATAACTGCAAATTTTAATCCTAAACCTGGCATAACTATTATTTTAATCCCTTAAGTAATGGGAAAGTTAAATGATTAATAAAATTATTTATGAGAACGATCAGTATTCATCATTTTCATGATTACTGAAAACTTTTCTTCCGAATCAAAAGTCTTTTTTAATTCTTTTTGAATGGTACCCATCACTTGATCATACTCACCAAAAACCTGAGTACTCAATCCATTTGTAACAACATCAAGTGTTTCATTTTTTGAGATTTTTTTTATAAACTTTTTAATATCCTTTTTATAATCTTCATGAAGAGGATACAAACTAACATCTAACGAAACTTTCATATTACATATATTATTAATCACATTTACAACTTCTACTAAAAAATATCTCAGTGTTTGGCAAAAGCCTTTTTATTCTTTCCTTATCTTCATCACTAATGGTAATAACTCGTAAATCTAGAGTCTTTAATGACGATAAATTAGACATTTCATTTGAGAAAAAACCCAATTCATTTGCATATAAATCTAAATACTCAAGATTGTTTAAACTAGAAATACAATCGGGTATTTCTTCTAAATCATTATTATTAAATGATAACTGTTTCAACGCTATTAATGAACAAATTTCAATAGGAAAATGAACAAATTTATTTTTATTCAAAATTAAAGTATCTAATTTTTTAAGCTTAGAGATGGAGAGAGGTAAGAATCTGAGTTTATTTTTACTCAAATTTAAATACCTAAGGTTAATAAATTTAGAAAAATCAATATTTAAAGTATCCAACTTTTGTTTTGATAAATCTAGATGATAAACCATTTCTGGTGATGATAATGCAATATTTATATCATCAAAAAAATAACCAACCTCCTTTTCTTTTACTTGACAGTATGAAAATTGAATTATTGCAAAAAGAAAAAACAAACTAGTTAATAGTTTAATTGAGTAATCTTTTTTTTGTTTCATCAGAGTCTAATAATAACTGTTCTTTTAATTCAACGATGGATGAAAAAGTTGATTCATCTCTAATATAAGAAACAAAATCAAAACTAATATCCTCACCATAAATATCCTCATTAAAATCAATAACATGAATTTCAATATTTGTTGTTGTTGAATGAGGATTTACGGTAGGATTATTACCAATATTCATCATGCCCTTATAATACGCTCCTCTTATTTTAACAAAACCAGCATAAACACCATTTTTAGGTATAATTTTATGATTGTCAATATGTATTAAATTAGCTGTTGGAAAACCTATTGTTCTACCAATTTGCTTTCCCTTACCTACTTTTCCGCTTAATTGAAATGGTTTGTTTAGATAAGAATTTGCTGTTGCAATATCACCAGACAATATGGCTTTTCTTATTTTACTTGAACTAACATTAATATGATCAATCTCCAAAGCAGAAATCTCTTCAACAGAATAATTATACTTAGTACTCATTTCAAAAAGTAAATTAATATCCCCTTTTCTTTCTTTTCCAAATTTATGATCATGCCCAATTACTATTTTTGAAATACCTATTTTATCAATAAGTACATTTTGAATATAATCTTGAGGACTTTGAGAAGCAAACTCTTTACTAAAAGGTAAAACAATCAAGTAATCTAAACCGGCTTCAGCAAGTAAAACTTCCTTTTCCTTTAAAGTAGTGATTAACTTAATTTCATTATCTGAATTCAAAACCAACCTCGGGTGAGGATAAAAAGTTAATAAAACAGAAGACCCTCCTATTGATTTTGCATGATTGATTAATTGAGCTAATATTTTTTGATGACCTACATGAACACCATCAAAAGTACCCACTGTTAAAACTGGTTTAACAATGTTTGATATATCCTGTAAATTAGTAAAAGTTTTCATCAAAAAATATTAAAATAAACAACCACAAAAAAGAGTTAAAAACATAATTATTGTGAAACATTTCAAAAATATATTCAAAAATATGAATAAAAAATAAAGATATACTGTTATAATTACTTAAAATGTAATACTTTTGCAGTTAAATTGTTTGATTTACTTATCATTTAAATTAATTATAAATGTCTGCTAATATTGGTAAAATAACACAAGTTATTGGTCCTGTTGTTGATGTAACGTTTGAAAACACAAGCGATCTTCCAAGACTTTTGGATGCATTAACGGTTGACCTAAACGGTACTCAAATCGTACTTGAAGTACAAAAACACACTGGAGATGATACAGTTAGAACTGTAGCAATGGAAACAACTGATGGTTTAAGCCGAGGGTTAGAAGTTGTAAATACAGGAGCTCCTATAATCATGCCTGTTGGTGAACAAATCAAAGGACGTTTATTCAACGTTGTTGGTGATTCTATTGACGGTATTGGTGCCGTAGATAAAACTGGTGGGTATAGTATTCACCGTCAAGCTCCTAAGTTTGAAGATTTATCTACTTCTGAAGAAGTATTATTCACAGGTATTAAAGTAATCGATTTAATTGAGCCTTATGCTAAAGGTGGTAAAATTGGTTTGTTTGGTGGTGCTGGAGTAGGAAAAACAGTTTTAATTATGGAATTGATTAACAACATCGCTAAAGGGCATGCTGGTTTATCAGTATTCGCTGGTGTTGGAGAAAGAACTCGTGAAGGAAATGATTTATTACGTGAGATGATTGAATCTGGTGTAGTAAAATATGGTGAAG